>JANXMD010000715.1 GCA_025354845.1 Verrucomicrobiota bacterium
CTCCCCGCCGGATGGGTGACGTGGTGCTGAATGAACTGCACGTCAATCCGATCTCGGGCGCCGACAGCGATCAATTCATCGAGCTCTACAATCGGACGGAATCGGCGATCGATCTAGGCGGCTGGAGTTTTGTGGCCGGCATTCGCTTCACGATTCCGGAAAAGACGCTGATCCCACCGCATGGGTACTTGGTCGTGGCTCGCGACGCAGCAACGCTTCGGGCGGCCAATCCCGCGTTGAACGTCACAAACGTGGTGGGGGATTTTTCTGGGGCCTTATCGCACGGGGGCGAACGGGTGGCGCTTGCACGACCGGAGCGGTTCACGCAACAGGCGAGCGACGGAATGCCGCCTACCGCCAATCTGGTTCCCGTCGTGGTGGCGGAAACCACGTATGGCATGGGGGGACGTTGGGGTCACTGGTCGGACGCCGGTGGGAGCTCGCTCGAACGGATCCATCCCGACGCCGATGCTGACTTTGCCTCCAGTTGGGCCGACAGCGATGAAACGGCGAAGGCGCCGTGGACCACGATCACAGCCACCGGAACTGTCGACAACGGAAGCACGACCGGCGATTCACTGCAGATTCTACTTCAAGGGGCGGGTGAGGTCTTGATCGACAACATTGAGGTGCGCGATGACACGAACGCGAATCTCATCGCCAATGGGACCTTTGAATCCGGTGCCGCGGGTTGGACCGCGGAGGGCACCATGGATCAGTCGGGTCTCGAGCCGGGAGAGGGATTTCAGAGCGCGCAGTCGCTGCACCTACGCGCGGTGGAGCGAGGAGACAATCAGGTAAACCGCGTGCGCAGCCGCCTGACCTCCTCCGTGCGCAATGGGTCCAAGATCACGATCTCCGCAAAGGCCCGGTGGCTCAAGGGGACGCCCAGTCTGCTGCTGCGGATTCGGGGAAACTGGATGGAGGCGGTCGGGACGTTGACGGTTCCGAATTCGCCTGGAACCCCTGGCGCGCCGAACAGCCGCTTCAGTTCAGATCTGCGCCCGGCCGTCCAGGACGTGACCCACTCGCCCATTCTCCCGGCGGACGCGCAACCGGTTCGCCTCACTGCCCGGATCCGGTCTGTTTCCGGCGCTCCCGTGGTTCGCGTGAACTACCGGCTCGATCCTGCCACCGCCAGCCGCACGATCGTGATGACCGACGACGGAACGGGCGGCGACGAGGTAGCGGGCGATGGTCTGTTCACCGCGACCCTTCCCGGTCAACCGGCAGGCGCGCTGGTTGCTTACACGGTCGAGGCCCGGGAGAAATCTGGAGCGGTCGCCGTGACTCGCTTTCCCGCCGCGGAGGCCGGCGGTGAAGCGTTGATCCGTTTTGGTGACGTTCAGCCCGCGGGAAACCTTCCCACCTATCGCGTCTGGATCACCCAGGCGAACTTCAACGCCTGGAATTCACGCAACCACCTCAACAACACGCCGCTCAATGGCACCTTCGTGCTCGGCAATCAGCGCGTGATCCACAACACGGCAGTGCTCTATGCGGGCAGTCCGTACATCGCGCCGGGATACTGCGGTCCCAACTGCGGCCGGTGCGGATACAGCATCACCTTTCCGAAGGACGATCCGTTCCTGGGCGGTGCCGATCTGGTGCTCGACTGGCCGGGCGGACACGGCAACGAGTCCACTGCGCTCCAGGAACAGATGGCCTACTGGATGACCGGCAAAATGGGGCTGCCCACCAGCTACCGCTATCCGATCCGGCTGCATCTGAATGGGGTGACCGACGACCAGCGCAACACGATCTTCGAAGCGGTCAATCAGCCGGCGTCGGAGTTCCTGAAGACCTGGATGCCGAATGATTCCAACGGCGATTTCTTCAAGGTGGATCGCGGATTCGAGTTTAACGATTCCGGCTCCCTGGTGGCCGATCCAATGCCCACTCTCCAGAATTTCACCACCACGGGTGGAGCAAAAAAGACGGCCCGATACCGGTGGAACTGGAACAAACGGGCCGGCAGCGACCCCAACGACTATCAGAACATCTTCGACCTGGTGGATGCTGTGAATGCGTCGGGTCCGGAGCCCTACACGCGGCTCACGGAGTCCTTGGTGGATGTCGAGGAGTGGATGGGTGTGTTCGCGGTCGAACACATCATCAACAACTTTGACAGTTGGGGACACGACATCGGGAAAAACATGTATGCCTACAAACCCCAGCAAGGGAAGTGGCAGCTCTACCTGTTCGACCTCGACTGGCTGATGTTGGCCGCCACCCAATACAATGCGAGCTACTCGGCGAAGCAGGGACCCCTGTTCGTCAGTAACGATCCGATTGTCTCTCGCCTGTACAACCATCCGCCGTTCCGCCGCGCCTATTTCCGGGCGGTGCAACGCGCGGTGGAGGGACCGCTCATCGCCACCAACTGCGATCCGGTGATGGATGCCAAATTCGCCTCCTACATGGCCAACGGCGTTCGCTTCTGCGATGGCCAAGTGCTCACTGCGCCCGATGCGGTGAAGGTCTGGTTCCGGGACCGTCGGGTGGCCCTCCAAAATCAGTTGAACATCGTGGCGGCGGAGTTCGCGCTGAGCTCCGCCACGCCCACCACGTCGGCTTCGAGTCCCGTGACGCTGACCGGCACCGCGCCCATTCGGGTCCGGAGTCTTCAACTCAACGGCATTGATCTCCCGGTAACCTGGACTTCGGTCACCAGCTGGACGGCCAGTGTGCCGCTACTCAACGCGACCAATGTGCTGACCCTGACCGGCGTGGACTCGCAAGGGGTGACGATTCCCGGCCTGTCGGTGTCCACGACGATTCGGTACACCGGGTCCGTGAGTGCACCGGTCCGCGTGGTGATCAACGAGTGGATGGCAGACAACGCCAGCACCCTGGCGGATCTGTCGAGTGGTTCACCGAAATACAGCGATTGGTTCGAGCTCTACAATGGGGGAACGAGCCCGGCCAGCCTCGCGGGGTATTTTCTCACCGACACGCTTTCCCATCCCGGCCAGTTCCAGATTCCGCCGGGCTACGTGATTCCGCCGGGCGGATACCTGCTGGTCTGGGCGGACAATCAGCCTGGTCAAAACGGGCCGGGAATTCTGGACCTTCACGTCAATTTCCAACTGGCGGCGAAGGGCGAGGCGATCGGGTTGTTTGCGCCGGATGGAACGTCGGTGGACACGGTCACCTTTGGTCCGCAGACCGCCGACGTCAGCGAGGGCCGGTGGCCGGATGGCGGCTCCTGGGTGATTCCACAGTCCCGCCCGACACCGCTCGCGGCCAATCTCGCACCGAATGTGGCTCCGCGTCTGGATTGGCGCTCGGTTGGCGCCGGAGGCCTGCACCTGGAGTGGGCCAGCGTGTCCGGCTTCCAGTATGCGGTGGAGGCGACGGATCGGTTTGGATCGGCCACGTGGACTCCGGTGGCCGCGCCGGTGTCCGGAACCGGGGGCCTCCAGCAACTCGATGTTCCGATGGACGCCGCGGGCGCGCGCTTCCTTCGACTGCGCGTGACCCCTTGATTCCTCGACGGGGAGCCCGCGTTTTCGTGCCACTCCACAGGGATCGCACCCTTGCGGAGCCCTCGGGGAAGGGGAAGGATTGGCGGAAGAATTTCCGGGTGACTTGGCAAGTGCGAGCTCCGGATGGATTGACAGGGCTGAACCGGGTGATGAGGTGACACGTGATGGATTCGACGATCAAGAAGTTGAGGGGTACCTGGCTGGCTGGGGTGATTGCGCCGTGGTTTCTGGGACTCGCTGTCGCTTCGGCCGCCCCCGCCTCGACTGGCGCCGCGGTGTCCTCGGTTGATTTCAATCGCGACATTCGTCCGATCCTTTCGGAGAACTGTTTTGCCTGTCACGGACCTGATGAAGGGCGTCGCAAGTCCGGTCTCCGCCTCGACATCGAGGCCGAGGCCTTCAAGGAATTAAAGTCCGGCCGCCACGCACTGATCCCAGGCGACGTGGAGCACAGCACGTTGGTGACCCGTCTGCTCACGAAGGATGAGGACGATCTCATGCCGCCGCCGAAGTCCGGCAAGAAGCTGACCGAGCGGGAAATCGGACTGCTGAAGACCTGGGTGAAGTCGGGCGCGAAGTGGAAACAGCACTGGTCGTTCCTCCCTCCCGAAACTCCGGCAGTACCCAAGCCAAAGAATTCGCGCTGGGTACGAAATGAGGTGGATGCGTTTGTCGCCGAGCGAATGGAGCGGGCCGGGATGCAGCCCGCGCCCGAAGCCGATCGCGCCACGATGATTCGCCGGGTGAAGTTCGATCTCACTGGTCTGCCCCCGACGATTGACGAGGTGGATCAATTCCTCGCCGATCGTTCCCCGGCAGCATACGAGCAATTGGTCGACCGGCTCCTGAAGTTGCCGCAGTACGGTGAACGGATGGCCGCCAATTGGCTGGATCTCGCGCGGTATGCGGACACCAGCGGCTACCATTTCGATGGCGTGCGCTTCATGTGGCTGTGGCGTGACTGGGTGATCCAGTCCTTCAACGACAACAAACCGTATGACGCCTTCACGGTCGAGCAGCTGGCCGGCGATCTGTTACCCAACGCGACCCAGTCCCAGCGCATTGCCACTGGTTTCGTCCGCAACAACATGACGAACGACGAAGGGGGGGCCGATCCGGACGAATACCTGAACAAGTACGTCGTGGACCGGGTGAACACGCTCGGGACCGTGTGGCTGGGCATGACGGTCGGGTGCACGGAGTGCCACGATCACAAGTACGATCCGATGAGTACGAAGGAGTTCTACCGGTTGTACGCCTTCTTCCACAACGTGCCGGAGAAGGGGCTCGATCGCATCCGCTCCGACAACCCACCGCCACGGCTTCCGGTTCCTTCCGCCGAGCAGGCGGTCAAGTTTGTGGAAGCCGACTTTGCGGTGAAGGACGGCGAGAAGACGCTCCAGGATCGCACCAACGAGCTCGGCGAAACCCAGGAGAAGTGGGAGCGCGAGACTCAGGACCATCCGCCGGCGGGGTTATCGCTGCCGGTCGGTTCGGCCTTCGCTGCCTTGGAGGACTCGCTCTCGCTGGTGCGGGGAACTGAAACCATCACCGGGACGTCGAAGGGTTCCGTGGCGCCAGCCTACGAGACCGGCCGTCCCGGGCGTGCACTGAAGCTGGAGTCTGGCACCCGGATCGAATGGGAGGTCGGGTCGCTTCCGGAGACCGCCCACGGGCTAACCTTTTCGGCGTGGATCAAGCGCCGTGGAAACGGTACCCTCGTGACGATCGCCGGGGCCACCAATTCCGGACGTGGATTGGAGATTAGCCTTGCCGAAGGCCGCCCGCGAGTTCGGCTCGGATCGACGAACGAAGCCGACCAGTTGCGACTTCGCGCCAAGGACTCGCTGCCCGAAAACCAATGGGCCCACCTGACCGTGACCTGGGATGGGTCCAACAAGGCCGACGGTCTCCGAATTTGGATCGGGAACCGCGCCCGCGACGTGGATCGTGAAGTGGAAAAACTGCAATCGACGGTGCCGCTGGATGGCGCCCTTTCCGTGGGTGGCGGAGTCACCGGTGCGATCGACGGTCTCCGCCTGATTCCGTCCGTCCTTTCTACGGAGCGGGTTATCCGCGTCGAATTCGACGCGTGGTGGGACATCGTGTCGCGGTCCCGGGGACATCGCACCGATGAAGAACGGGGCGATCTTTCCCGCGTGTATCGTGAGCGCTATGCCGTGGATTACTTGCGCGCGGAGGCGGGGCTGGCCAAGGCGCGACGGGTGAAGGATGAGTTCTATTCCAAGATCCCCACGTCGTTGGTGATGGAGGAAATGGATCCGCCACGCGATACCTTCCAATTGGTGCGGGGTGACTTCCGCAACAAGGGCGAGCGGGTCACTGCGGGCACTCCGTCCTTCCTGCCGCCGTTGCCCGAGGGACCGACGAATCGCCTGACCCTGGCGCGCTGGCTCGTGGCGACCAATCATCCGTTGACCGCACGGGTGGCGGTGAATCGTTGGTGGGGCATGTTCTTCGGTACCGGGTTGGTGAAGACCGCGAATGATTTCGGGTCGCAGGGCGAATGGCCGAGCCATCCCGAACTCCTGGACTGGCTCTCGGTACGGTTCCGCGACGGTGCCAATGGTTTGGGTCTGAGTACGCCCAACCACGGGCCGCATGCCGTTCGCGCCTGGGACGTGCGGGAATTGGTGCGCTTGATCGTGACCTCCTCGACCTATCGACAGTCCGCCGTGGTGACGCCACTCAAGCTGGAAAAGGATCCTTACAACCGACTGCTCTCCCGCGGACCGCGACTGCGTCTGGATGCGGAATTCGTCCGGGACAACGCGCTCGCGGTTTCCGGGCTTCTCAATCCGAAGATCGGCGGACCGAGCGTGAAGCCCTACCAGCCGGCCGGAATTTGGGATGGAACCGATTCGCACTACGAGCAGGACCATGGCGACTCGCTCTATCGCCGCGGGATGTACGTGTTCTGGCGCCGGTCTGCCCACTATCCGTCGTTCGCCACCTTTGACGCCCCGAACCGCGAGGTTTGCACGTTTCTCCGTCAACGCACCCAGACGCCCTTGCAGTCGCTGGTTCTGATGAATGATCCGGTGTTCGTCGAGGCGGCGCGGGCGCTTGCGGATCGCGTGATCCGCGAGGAGCCGAAGGATCGGGACCGCCGGTTGGTGCGCGCGTTCCGTCACGTGCTGGGTCGTCCGCCGGCGCGGGATGAGTTGGCCGTTTTGAGTCAGACTCTCGACCGCCAGTTGGACGTGTATCGGGCCGATGTCGCCGCTGCCAAGGACCTGATCCGCGTCGGGGAATCGAAGGCCTCGGCCGGGGTGGATCCGGCCGAACTGGCTGCCTACACCGCAGTGGCCAACGTGCTGATGAACTTGAACGAGACCCTCACCCATTGAGCGCGGCGGTCCGCATCATCGTCCCATGCAGTTCCAGAACACCCTCGAACAAACGCTGACCCGTCGTGCCTTTCTGCGTGGCACCACCGGTCTCGGCGGCCTCGCACTCGCGTCGTTGCTGGATCCGTCGATCCTGCGCAGCCAGGCCGCCACCGCGGGAACCGCCGCGGTGCCCGGCGCGTTGAAGATCTTGCATCATCCCGCGAAGGCCAAGCGGGTCATCTACCTCTTTCAGTCGGGTGCGCCCTCGCATCTCGATCTCTACGATCCCAAGCCGCTGTTGCAGAAAATGACCGGCGAGGAACTGCCCCCGAGCGTTCGCAAGGGGCAGCGAATCACCGGCATGACCGCCGGCCAGGCCGTCCTCCGCTGTGTCGGGTCCGCCTATCCGTTCAAACAGTACGGGAAGAACCGAACCGAAATGAGCGAACTGCTGCCGCACATCGGCAGCGTGGCGGATGACATCGCGCTCATCCGGTCGGTCCATACCGATCCGATCAACCACGACCCGGCAGTCACCTTCTTCGGCACGGGCAATCAGCAGCCTGGCCGTCCCACCATGGGCGCCTGGCTGGCGTATGGACTCGGCAGCGAGAATGCGAATCTCCCGTCGTACGTTGTTCTGGTGAGCGGCGGCGGCGGCCAGTCGTTGCAGGCTCGGTACTGGGGCAATGGATTTCTTCCGGGTAATTTCCAGGGCGTTCAGATGCGCAGCCAGGGGGACCCGGTCCTTTACGTGTCGAATCCTCCAGGTCTCAGCGCGGATTCCCGCCGGACGCTGCTCGACGCGATGCAGGATCTGAACCGGCGCCAGCTCGGGCAGCTGGGCGATCCCTCGATCGCCACGCACATCGACAACTACGAACTGGCCTTCCGCATGCAGACCAGCGTGCCGGAGTTGATGGACATCTCGAAGGAGCCCAAGGAAGTGCTCGAGTCGTACGGTGCCGAGCCCGGAAAGGCGTCGTACGCAAACAACTGCCTGCTCGCCCGGCGGCTCGCCGAACGCGGTGTTCGCTTCATCCAATTGTGCCATCGCGACTGGGACCACCACGGCGGTCTGCCCGACGGCATCAAGGCCCAGACCAAGAACACCGATCGCGCCAGCGGTGCGCTGGTTCGCGATTTGAAGCAACGCGGCATGCTCGACGAGACCCTGGTGATCTGGGGCGGCGAGTTCGGGCGCACCGCCTATTCGCAGGGGGACATCTCGAAGAACAACTTCGGCCGCGATCACCATCCACGCTGCTACTCCCTTTGGGCGGCCGGCGGCGGATTCAAACCCGGGCTGGTGTACGGACTCACCGACGAGTTCGGCTACAATATCGTGGAGAATCCGGTCAGCGTGCACGATTTCCATGCCACCATGCTCCACACGTTGGGCATCGATCACCTCAAGTTGACCTACCGCTTCGAGGGTCGCGACTACCGGCTCACGGACGTCAGCGGCGATCTCATTCCCGGCCTCCTGGCCTAAGCCGGATCCGACGACCAGAATCCATTCATGAAACTTCGCCTGCGCGGGAATTCCCTCCGCCTTCGATTGACCCGGAACGAGGTGTCCCATCTCGCGGAGGCAGGGCTGGTGGAGGAGTCGGTGACGTTTGGTCCCGGCACCGAGTCCGTTCTGGTGTATCGGGTTCGATCCGGTGAAGCGGACGACGCCACCCATCGTTCCGGTTGCATCGAGATAGTGGTCCTGACTACGGCGTTGAGGGAGTGGGCTAGCGGAACCGCAGAAGGCATCTACTTCGAAACGGGTGCCGGTCTGCGAGTGGCCGTGGAGAAGGATTTTCGCTGTCTTGCCCCGCGGGACGGGGAGGACGATTCGGATGCCTACGAGCATCCCGGCGGTCCCCCGACCTGTGCAGTGTAAGGTTCGCCGCATAGCCGCTACCTACTTGTGCCGTCTATGAACACACCCTTTCGCCCCTCTTGGCTCCTTCTCACCGTCGCCGCCTCCGTCCTGGTTGGCTTCATCTCCGCGACCGCCTTGTTGCTCGGCCAACGCCCGGGAACTACATCCACTCCCATCGGTTCCATTCCATCCACCCCTTCCATGAGTGATTCCAAGAAACCGGACCTCGACAGCCTTCGCGCCAAGCTGACCCCGGAACAGTTCGCCGTGACCCAGCAGTGCGGCACTGAACCTCCGTTCCGCAATGCGTACTGGAACAATCACCGTCCTGGAATTTACGTGGACGTCGTCTCCGGTGAGCCCCTTTTCAGCTCCTTGGACAAATTCGATTCTGGCTCCGGTTGGCCGAGTTTCACCGCGCCGATCGCGGGGAGTGCGGTGGTGGAGAAGACCGACGGCAGTCACGGCATGCAGCGCACCGAAGTGCGTTCGAAGGCGGCAGATTCACACCTGGGTCATCTGTTTCCCGATGGCCCGCGCGACAAGGGCGGCAACCGGTACTGCATCAATTCGGCTTCGCTGCGGTTCATTTCGGTGGAGGAGCTCGACGCCGCCGGCTACGGCCGTTTTCGATCCCTGTTCGAGTCGAGTGGATCGGACCCTGCCAAGACTGAGACGGCGATTCTAGCCGGTGGCTGCTTTTGGGGCATGGAGGAAATCCTGCGGAAGATTCCCGGGGTCACCAAGACCACCGTCGGCTATTCCGGAGGCACGACGGTCAATCCGACCTACCGTGCCGTCTGCACGGGACAGACCGGTCATGCGGAAGCCGTGGAGATCGTGTTCGATCCATCGAAACTTACCTTCGAGGCGTTGCTCGGGTTCTTTTATCGCATGCACGATCCGACCACGCTGAACCGTCAGCACAACGACATCGGAACCCAATACCGGTCGGCGATCTTCGTGACCAGCGAGGCGCAGCGCGCCACGGCGGAACAAGTGAAGGCGGCGCTGACCGCCCAGCGAAAGTTTGATCGGCCGATCACCACTGAAATCACCGCCGCCGGGAAATTCTATCCGGCCGAGGACTATCATCAACAGTACCTGGTGAAGAACCCGGATGGATACAACTGCCACATCCTCCGGAACTGAGCCAGTTGGTTGGGGTTCGAGCTGGATGCGGAAGTTCTGGTGAATTTGGATTGCCCGCGGAACCGGATCGGCCCGGAATTCCGAGGTGCCCCGCCTCTCCAAGCCGTCCGCAGCAACTCCGTCCCGCACGCGTCCACGCGGGCGGAAGCCCGGATCGCCGGTGTATGCCACAGCCCGCCGGCGCTATGCGGATCAGGATGTGGACACCGAGTTGGCGTTGACTCGCCTGGGGGCCCTTCGACTCTCGCTGCATTGCTGGCAGGGGGATGATGTCCGCGGGTTTGAGCAGACGGGTTCGGATCTCGGCGCCGGCCTCGCGGTCACCGGAGCCTATCCAGGTCGTGCGCGCACCCCGGAGGAATTGCGGGCGGATTTGGATCGGGCGCTGTCGCTGATCCCGGGCCGGCATCGGGTCAATCTCCACGCCATGTACGGTGAGTTTGGCCGCCGTGCCGTGGATCGCGATCAGATCGAGCTGAAGCATTTTAGCGGGTGGCTGGACTGGGCGAAGTCGCGCGGGCTGGGACTGGATTTCAATCCCACCTACTTTGCCCATCCGCTCGCGGAGGATGGCTTCACATTGGCCCATCCTGATCCTGCGGTCCGCGCGTTTTGGATCGAACATGGCCGTCGCTCCCGGGCGATTGCCGCCGCCTTTGGTGCCGAATTGGGAACGCTCTCGGTGAACAATGTTTGGATCCCCGACGGCTTCAAAGACACGCCCGCCGACCGCATGACGCCACGGGAACGGCTTGTCGAATCGCTCGACGCCGTGTTTGAACCCGTGCATCCCGCGGAGCACCTGCGCGATGCCATTGAACCGAAGCTGTTCGGCATCGGCGCCGAGAGTTGTACGGTGGCCTCGCATGAATTCTGTCTCGGCTACG
>JANXMD010000718.1 GCA_025354845.1 Verrucomicrobiota bacterium
GCTTCCCACCACTTCTTCCAGTCGGACTGGATGACGTCGGGCACAAGAACCGCTTGGATTTGATCCACGGTGGCGCGGCCACCCAGGCTCTGGAGCACCAGTTTTACCATGGAGAGGTGATGCAATGCCGCCATCTGCTGCAACCCCTTCAGGTCCGAGTGCTTGCGCGCCAGGATGTGGTCCTTGGGGATGGCCCTCAGGCTCTCGGCAGAGAACTGCAAGTCCATGGTGTGCCCGGATTTGGTGACGAAATCGATCACCAAACGCCCGGCCACGCCATCGACAGCCTTGATACGGCCGAACCCCCAGCTTTTATGCTGGCAGTAACCGGCCTCAACTAGCGCCACCAAAGGCGCGACATGTCGCTGCTGGATCTTGCCAGCAGCAACCATCTGCTCCATCTCCTCTTTCATAGACTCGCCATTATGCTCGCTCCGAACTGATTGGCGGGCAGTATGCCTTCCCAATGGTTTCCGCACCAAGACAAATTGCCGCCCGCCTACTCGCCGTGGGTGGCGGATCCCCTGACTTTCTTGAGGTCCGATTGGACTCCGACCCCGCGGTGGCAGGCCTCCGAGCTGAGGATCGGCGCCTCGTACGTGAGCTGGTTTTCGGTGTCACGCGATGGCGACTTTCTCTCGATTGGTTGATCGCCCGGAAGACCGAAGGCCGTCCGCAGCACCCCACGGTCGAGCTTTTGCTTCGGCTCGGCCTCTACCAAATTCACTTCCTCGACCGGATCCCGGATTTCGCCGCGGTCAATGAAACCGTCGAGATGGCGCGAGACCTCGGTCAATCGCGGCGGACTGGCTTCATCAATGCCGTCCTGCGCAGCCACCTCCGTGAACAGGCCGCCATTTGGGACGAATATGTGGCGCTCCGCCAGACGGACCCGGCGACCGGGTGGTCTCATCCCCGCTGGCTGGTGGACCGCTGGTCGCGTGAGTTGCCTCCTGAGGCGCTCCAGCAGTTGCTCGAATGGAATAATACCCCGGCCTCGACCTTCGCGCGCGCCAACTACCTGGTCCCGGAGGGCCGGCAGCTTCCCGAACTGTGGGCTGGGGAGAGAGTTGAGGCGGAACCCGTCGAGCGAGACTGGATCCCGGACGGCGTGGCGTTTGAACTGGGGAGTCATCCTTCGCTGGCGACGCTTCCGAGCTTTCAACGCGGTGGATTCTACGTGCAGGACCCCAGCACCCTTCTGGCCGTGCACGAACTGCAGGCCCGTCCAGGCGAGCGCGTGCTCGATGCCTGCGCCGCTCCGGGTGGTAAGACCGGTTATATGGCGCAAATGATGGAGAATGAGGGGGTGATCGTCGCCCGCGATGCCGTTGGCGAGCGCCTGGAGCGGCTGGTGGAAAACTGCGCCCGGCTCGGGGTTCGCTGCGTGGAGCCGATGGATCTCGAAGCGCCGCTACCGCCGGACTCCTTTGATCGGATTCTCGTGGATGCGCCGTGTTCCAACACCGGAGTCCTGCGGCGTCGCATCGAATTGCGCTGGCGCCTGCGGGAATCCGAGCTGGATCGCCTGATCGCCGATCAATGGGCGCTTTTGCGTCAAGTGGCCCCGTCGTTGAAGCCCGGCGGGACGCTTGTGTACTCTACCTGCAGCTTGGAATCCGAAGAGAATGCGGCCCAGGCGGCGACGTTCGTTCGCGAGAATCCAGAGTTCACGCTCCTGAGGTCCCGCCAGTTGCATCCGGTGTATGACGCCGTTGACGGGGCGTTTGTCGCGGTGTTTCGCCGCGAATGAGCCGACTCAGTCGCGGTGGCGGACGGGTGTCATTCGTCCGTCCTCATGCCACCAGATGCCGGCGTGACCGTGGGAAAACCGGGTTTCCCAAGGCAGGTGATACGCTCCGGCGTCCAGCCAGAGCAGCGTGTCACCAACGCGCAGGGTGCGGGGCAGTTCGCGACGCGCCATTTGATCGAACGCCATGCAGGTCGGTCCGTAGCAGGCGGTCAGAGTGGTTGGCCCCGATCGCTTGGGAAGGGGGATGAGAGCGTGCTGCTCCCACAGCGAGACCAAGGCGTGCAGCGTGCGCCCACCGTCGCAGATCAGTTGCCGCACTCCGCGCCGTTCCTTCACGTCAAGGACCGAGACGGCCAACACCCCCGAGCCGGCGGTGAGATACCGGCCATTCTCCAGCCAAACCTCGCGCACCGAGGGAAAACGGTTCACTGCCTGGCGCACTACCAGCGCGAAGGATTCGGGCGAGAATCCGGCGTCGAGACGCTTGCCGCCCCGCCCCAAGGTGTGGCGAGCCGGCCAGCCGCCGCCAAGATCCAGATGCTTGGGCTTCAGCTTCGCAGAATCGGAAAAGCCCACCACATCGGCGAGCGCCCGTGCGTAGCAGTCGGCGCTCGATACCTGGGTGCGGAGATGGAACTGGAGTGTTTCCACTTCAAGACCGGCTTTGTGGAGTCGCCGGACAGCCATCGCGGCCTCGTCTGGCGTCAGTCCGAACTGGGTGGGTGACTCGGGGAACTCGGTGTCGAACTCCTCCGAAGTGCAGAGACGAAGTCCGATCTGCCAGCGATCACGTCGGGCGAGCGGCAGGAGGGCGTTGAGTTCCCGGAGCGAATCGAAGTTCACCCGCAACCCGGGCCTCGAGACGGCTGGCAGCCAGCGGTGCTTGGCGGGGCCATTGACCAGAAGGCTAGCGGTATCGAATCCGGCGGCCATCACCAGGCGGAACTCCGCCTCGCTCACCACTTCAACGGGCCGGCCCTGACGGCGCCACCACTCCAGCAGCGGGAGCAACGGCTGGGTTTTGGTCGAGAACCACTGGACGGCCGGCCGGCCAAGGTCGAGGGCGTCCATCCGCGTCAACCCCTCGGCGACCGCCCGCGGATCAAAGAGGAAGAACGGGGTGACGGCGCCGACCTTTTGCGCGGCGCGGACCGTGCGGCGCCAGAACGCGTGTGTCTCGGCGGTGTGACCGAACACCGGCGGACCGGTGGGTCTGCGGGAGGATCGGGCCATGGGGCGCGGATCAGTCGAAGGTTTGCACCGTCAGGCCGGTCTGGCGGCGTACTTCAGCGGCGATGGTCTCCAGTTCCGCAGCGGTGAGTCGTGTGGCCCAAGGTTCCGGAGTGGGACGCGCGATCGTGTACGCGTGCACCTCGCGGATCTGCGCGCCGCCCGCGAGCAGGTCGTTGAGCCTGCCGCAGTAGGCCTCCAATTCCGCCGCTGGCATTGGGCTGCCGTCGATCTTGAGGAAGAGCGTCTGGATGATGATCGGCCGAGCGCGCGCAGTTTCCAGCAGGTTCGCCAGGATGCGTTCGAACTTCACGTTCGAGCGATTCACGCGCCGGTAGTAGGCCTCGGTGCCGGCGTCCAGCTTGCACCAGAACTCGCCGCGGCTGCCGTCCATCAGTTCGAGGCCGCGCTTCACGGTCAGTTTGTCGAGGCCGGCGGAGTCGGTGATCAGCACCAGTTTGGTGTCGTCGAGATGGAATTCGCGTTTCACTTCCATGGCCGTCTGCACGCACTCGTCAAAGTTCGGCACCATGGTGGGCTCGCCATCGCCGCTGAAGGCGAGGTCGCGCACCACGCGGGTCATCGCCGGCACCTCGTTGAACTTCGGTTGGGTGGCGAGTCCCCCGTCGAGGGCGTAGCGAACCAGCCAAGCTAGTTCCTCACGCAATTGTGGGAGATCGACCGTCTCGGCGCGTCCGGGGGTGCGGCGATCGACTTCGCAATACACGCAGTCGAAGTTGCAGCGCTTGTCTGGATTCAGGTTGATCCCGATCGACAGCCCGCGCGAACGCCGCGAGATCACCGGATACACGTACACCAGATCCTGAAAGACCCGGGTATGATCCTGGACGACGGCGAGGGTGTTGGGGATGGAGACCGTCTCGTTGGCCACAACGGGAGCATAGGTGCCCGGACGGGGAACGCCAAGAACGAGACCGATTCAGGGGCGTTAATCGGGAGGATTGGGTTGGAACTTCAAGGCGTGGCGTCCAGGAATGGAAGCAGTTCCCCTATAAAATCAACATCGCGATGATGTCCCACTTGAGCCTCGGTCATCACATCGCCCCGAGTCCCGGAGGGACGACGGAATTCCCGCCTACCGTCCCGACGTGAACGGTTTGTCGGGCGCGTTCACGGTCAACCACATCTGGCTGCGCATGGTCCGGTCGGTGACCGTGTCGAGATTCCACTTCACCTCCATTTGCATCACCGGCTTCACCGACTCCAGTTCCAGGAAGACGGTGCGACCGTCGATTTGCAGGTGTGCAGATTTGATGGTCACGGTATCACGGCCTTCCTTCTGCGGATTCGCCACCGACCAGTCCTTCGATCCGTAGGCTTCGGCGTAGCGGTAGTTCCACTGCTTGACGGAGAAGCTGCCGGGATCCTCGGCGGTGTCTCGCTTCACGGGCTCGCTGAAGGTGATGCTGAGGCCGTTTTCATGGGCGTGCCAGGCCACCG
>JANXMD010000750.1 GCA_025354845.1 Verrucomicrobiota bacterium
CCGATCTCGCCACCACTTCGAAGGCCTCGCTCTTCGGATTTCGGCCCGTCAGCAGTAAGGTCCCCATAGGAGAAACCACTGGCCTCGACGCGGCTTCGAGATCCAGGGAGAGTGTCCAGCGGAGGGGTCCGCCGCGGGAAAACGCGCGCAGGAATTCGCCGCCATTCCCCGCGAGGTAAACTGTGTTGTCGCGGCCGACCGCGGCTAGGCGGAGATTCGGCTCCTGGTCAAAGCGCTGCGTGCAGAAGGGGCCCTGGGGGCGTCCATCGGATCCCACGACGACGAGTCCCGGCCCGGGCGTCGACCCCAGGGTTACCAGCGCACCGTCTGAAAGCTGAAGCGGCGGACCGTAGCTGCCGGATTGGATGTCCACGTTCCATAGCGGCTTGCCGGAAGCAGAGAAGGCGTGGAGTTCCCGGTCGGTGCCGCTGGTGACTACATTCCCGTCCGGCAGAACCGTTGGTGGAATGCCATCAATCACTACCGCGCGTTGATCCCACTGGAAACGCCCCTGAGCATCGAGGCAGACGACACGACGCGTGCCCTGACGATAGCCGCCGAGGAGGAAAGCACCTTGGATTCCCTCAATGACCGAACCGAGAGACGGGCCATTGGTGAAATTCCAGACCGCCTTTCCGTCGCGGTCCCAGGCGGTGACGATTTCTCCGGTGCCGCCGACGAAAACGCCATCACGAGTTAGTGTGCCGAGCTGGGCTTGAAGGCCCGGCACTTCCTGCCTCCAGCGAATGGGCGGCATCCCGGCGGGCGGGCGACGTTGGTAGGCGATCCAGCCCGCGCCCACCGCCGCCGCGGCGCCGAGCCCTACCGCCGCAAGCATCAGGCGCCGAATCCACGGAGATCCCGGAGTCGAAGTCTTGGAGGCAGCGGGAACCGCGGAGTCCATGCGATCATCCCGGCCCGGCCGCCGCGAACACCGAGACACTGAGGGGTGGCAGGGTGAACCGTGCGGAATGGCGTTGATTGTGAACGGAGAATTCCTCCGTCGTCACGCTGCCCGAGTTACCCTGATTGCTGCCGCCGTAAGTCCCGGCATCGCTGTTCAGCATTTCCATCCAGGATCCCGCGACGGGCAGACCGACGCGGTAGTTTTCCAGCGGATTGGGGGTTAGATTCATCAGAACCAGCACGTGACGCTGTGATTCACGATCGTGTCGGATGAACGAGAGCACGCTGTTGGCGTGATCGCCGCAGTCCACCCACCAAAAGCCATCGGGTTCGTAATCGCCACGCCACAACGCCGGCTCGGCGCGGTACAGGGCGTTGAGATCCGAAACCCATTTCTGGACGCCGAGGTGATACGGCCCGGCCTGGAGAAGTCCCCAGTCGAGTTCCTCATTGGCGTTCCATTCCGACACCTGCCCGAACTCGCCGCCCATGAAGAGCAGCTTTTTGCCGGGAAAAAACCATTGATAGCCAAGCAGCACGCGCAGATTGGCGAAGCCCTGCCAGTCGTCGCCCGGCATGCGGCGCCGGAGAGACCCCTTCCCGTGGACCACCTCGTCGTGGGACAGCGGCAGGACGAAGTTCTCGTGGAAGTGATAGAGCATCGCAAAGGTCAGCTCGTTCTGATGGTACTTGCGATGGACAGGGTCGCGCTTGAAATAGCCGAGCGTGTCGTGCATCCAGCCCATGTTCCATTTCAGGTTGAAGCCCAGGCCGCCAATCCAGGGAGGACCCGACACCATTGGCCACGCAGTGCTTTCCTCGGCGAGGGTCACCACGCCGGGATGTTCGGTGTGGACGAGATGATTGAAGTGCTTGAGGAACTCCACCGCCTCGATGTTCTCGCGTCCGCCAAACTTGTTCGGGATCCACTCGCCCTCCTTGCGGGAGTAGTCCAAGTAAAGCATCGAGGCCACGGCATCGACGCGCAGTCCGTCGATGTGAAATCGCTCGCACCAAAACAGCGCGTTGGCGGCGAGGAAATTGCGGACCTCGTGGCGTCCGAAGTTGAAGATGAGCGTCCCCCAGTCCTGATGGGCGCCGAGGCGCGGGTCTTCGTGCTCGAACAGTGCGGTACCGTCGAATTGGGCCAACGCCCAGGTATCCCGGGGGAAGTGGGCCGGGACCCAGTCGATGATCACGCCGAAGCCGGCTTCGTGGAGTGCGTTAACCAGGAATTGGAAATCATCGGGCGTTCCGTAGCGGCTGGTGGGGGCGAAGAAGCCGGTCACCTGATAGCCCCAACTCGGGTAATACGCATGTTCGGCCACGGGCAGGAATTCCACGTGGGTGAAGCCGGTCTTCCTCAGGTACTCCACGAGCGGGACCGCGATGCCGCGGTATCCAGGCGCCTCCCAACCGTCCTTGCGCAGCCAGGAGCCGAGGTGCATCTCGTAGATGCTCATCGGCGACTTGAGACAGTTGAGTCCGCGCCGCCGCTCCATCCAGTCGCCGTCGGTCCACGCGAACTTACGCGTGTTCCACACGATGGCCGCCTGCTTGGGGGGTTGTTCGAAAAAGGCGCCGAAGGGATCCGTCTTCACCACCAGATTCCCGCCCGCGTCGAGGAGCTCAAACTTGTACAGCCCACCTTCGCGCACTCCGGGAATGAAAAGTTCCCACACCCCGGAATGGCCCAGCATGCGCATCGGGTGACGGCGTCCATCCCAGCCGTTGAAGTCGCCGATCACCGAGACGCGTCGCGCATTCGGAGCCCACACCGCAAATGCCACACCGGCCACGCCGTCGAGCACGGTCAGTTGAGCGCCGAGGGTGTCGTACAGCTTGCGATGATTGCCCTCGTTGAAGAGATGGAGATCGGTATCGCCAACCGTGGGCCAGAACGAATAGGGGTCGCGTCCCTGGGTGATTGATCCATCCGCCCAGGTCAGGATGAGATCATACGCGTACACCGCGGTTGCCCGGGTCGTCGAGCCCTCGAACACGGCTGTGTCCCCGAGACGCTTCAGTTCCAAGCGAGGGCGCTTGGACTCGTGAACCGGAACGACCTCCACCTTCACCGCATCGGGAATCATGGCCCGGACCACCACCCCCGATCCGTCTCCGAGCGGATGCATGCCCAGCAGCGTGTGGGGCGACGAGTGCACGAGGGAGGTCAGGGATCCCAACTCCGCGGGAGTGAGCAGCATGCCGGCAGTGAAGCGGGGATTCCCAAAAGCCGAAACCCGAAAAGCGTGCCGTTTGGACGCGCTCTTAAACGGCCTGGCCGGCGGCGAAACCGCTCGCCCAGGCCCACTGGAAGTTGTAGCCACCCAGCCAGCCGGTCACGTCCACCACCTCGCCGATGAAAAAGAGGCCCGGAACACGGCGGCTTTCGAGGGTTTGCGACGAGAGCTCACGCGTGGCGACGCCGCCGAGGGTGACCTCCGCCTTCGGGTAGCCCTCGTCGCCCGCGGGCCTAAGTTCCCAGGCGTTG
>JANXMD010000766.1 GCA_025354845.1 Verrucomicrobiota bacterium
CTTCCACGATGGCGAGTTCGAGGGCACCAGCGCCGGCTACACCTGGAAACAAAGCATCACCACCACCGGCACCGCGGGACTGCACGAGGTCAAGGTGGAGATCGAACCCCCAAATGGTGGAAAATCGATCTACACGCTGCAAACGCTGCTGTTTCAAGCGCCCTCGGACAGCACCACAGAACCGAATTCGCGTCGCAAGGACACGGATCGAAAGCGGCGCCGGAACGGGAGGTCCACGTGAAAGTCCCCTGCCTGCGCCCGGACTGGAGTTCACCACGGCGACGAAGCCGGGCCTTCACCCTCGTGGAGCTGATGATCAGTGCGGCGCTGATGGCCATCCTGCTCGGGGCCGCGTACGCCTGTCTCCGGGCCGGGTTGGAAACGCGCAAAGTCATCGAGCCTCGAGGCGATTCCCTGCAAACCGGACGCGTGGCGTTGGGGCTGATCGCTGCCGACCTCCGGACCGCCTGTCCGCTCCATAAAGGCCCGCAATTCCTCGGCATTCGGCGTCAATTAGGCGGCATCGAGGCCGACAACCTGGATTTCGCCACCTTGAATCACACGCCGCGCCACCCCGGCGAGGGTGACTACTGTTCCGTGAGTTGGTACGTGGACCAGGATCCCGTTTCCGGCGAAACGCACCTGTGGCGGCGGCGCAATCCGATGATGGCCTTCGATCCCCTGTCGGGCGGCGAACGCGAGGAGATCGCGGCCGGCGTTCGCGGCTTTCAACTGGAGTTCTACGACGGCTTTGACTGGTTCGAGACCTGGGGCGATCCGCAAGGCGAGGTCAAACAGCAGAACTCCAATCGCGACCGCCCCAACTTGGTCGGCATGCCCGAAGCGGTCCGAATCACGCTGCTGATGGATTCCGAGCCAAGCACCGGAAAGCCAACCGCTGCCACCACGGATTCCGCCACCTCTCCGACGGCTTCGGCCCCGCCGCTGCGATTTCAAACCGTGGTTCGGCTGAACCTCGCCGGGGTTCCTTCCGGCGCAGCCTCGTCCTCCGGCGGCAGCGCTCCCGCCCCCGGGGGAAATACACCTCAACAACGTGGCGCGCCGGGACAGCCCCGCTGAGCCATGAGACGTACGAGCGCGTCTGAGAATTGGGAAGGGTCCTGCGGCGCGGGATTGCTCCTCGGTTACAGCCTCAAAGGGTTGCTCCCTCGTCGCGCCTCGCCATCCAGCCTTCTCCTCGACAACAGGACCCTTCCGAATTTTCAGACGCGCTCTAAGGGATCCATTTTGGTCGGCGTGCTCTGGTGCTTGGTGCTGCTAGCCACCATCGTGGTGAGCGTCCTGCACAGCGCACGACTCGGTCTCACCCTGGCCAAGCATCACGGCGATGCGGTCCAAGCCCACTACCTGGCATTGGCCGGTGTGGAAAAGGCCAAGGCCCTGCTTTTGCAAAAGGCCCGCGAGCTACGCCAATCCAAAAAGAGCTTTTCGCCAGAGCTCGCCAGCGCCCCCCAACAGTTCCGTGACGTCAAACTCGGTCGCGGTCAGTTTAGCCTGATTCACCGCGACCCCAACACCGGCGAAACCTCCTACGGCGTGTCCGACGAGGAATCGCGGCTGAATCTTAACACCGCGGGCACCAATGAACTGATCAAGATCCCCGCGATGACCACCGACGTCGTCGCCGCGATCCTCGATTGGCGGGATCAAGACAACACCGTCACACCAGGAGGGGCAGAGACGGAGTTCTACGCCAGCCAGATGCCTCCCACGCTGCCACGCAACGGACCGTTTGTGACCCTGCGCGAGTTGCTGATGGTGCGCGGCGTCACGGCGGATCTCTTTTACGGCGACGATCCGCGCGCGAGCCGAAACCGGCGGGCTAGTGGGAATACCGGAGGCGCCCGGACCAGCGCACAAAGCCAAACAACCGTTGGCAATTCGACCGGAATGCTGCCGGCCGGCGGATGGCAATCCCTGCTTTCCATCCACTCGGGAATAAAAAATCTGAACGCTGCGGGCCGAGACCGTGTCAACGTGCAATCCGCCGACGAAAAAGCCCTCACCGGCGTCCAGGGAATCACCGCTGAAATCGCCCGCGCCATCATTGCCCACCGTGGCCGCAATCAATTCCAGAATCTCGCCGACCTGCTTGACGTGCGTCCCGCCGCACCTGGCGGCGCCCTCGGTCCGAACGGGGTGCCGCTCAACCCAGGAAATGGCGGCAATGGTGGCGGCCCCAATGCAGGGGGGCCTTCAGTTATCAGCGACGACCTCTTCCGGCAGATCGCCGACGATCTCACCACGGAGGACAACCAGGACCTGGCAGGACTCGTCAACGTCAACTCGGCCGAACTTAACATTCTCCTCTGCCTGCCTGGCGTGGATCGAACACTCGCCCAGGCCATCCTCAATCAACGTCAATCCACTGGCTATTTCGCCGGGGTCGGCGCCCTCTTGAACGTCCCCGGCATGTCGCGCGATCGCTTTAAACAGATTCTCCCCCTGATCACCACCCGCTCCGAGACCTTCCGGGTGCTGGCGGAGGGCCTGATCCCAGGGCGCGAAACCCGTCGTCGTATCGAAGTGGTGGTGCGCGTGGGTCTTGATGACGTCTCCACACTCGCCTATCGAGAGGACGACCTGTGAGCTGGCTGCAGGCGCTTTCCGGTCCCGCGCTCTGGGCCGAGGCGGTCGACGACGAGCTCCACGTCTCGAACGGGCAAATCGAGCGACTGCTCGCATTGCGTCGTCGTGCCGACGGCCGCCTTGAAGCCATTTCGCGGCAACTGGTGATCGACACCCTCCGAGAACTGGCACCGCGCGCTCCCTGGCAGTCTCGCGGCACACTCTGGTGCGCGGTGTCGGCGCGTGGCGTCTCGCTGCGGCGCTTCTCGATTCCCAGAACCCGGCCCGAATCCTTGCGGCACGTGCTCTCGCTGCAGGTGGAGGCCCGCTTTCCCCTTCCACCGGAGGCCCTCGCTTGGGGCGCCATCCTGCCGATAGGAACCCCACTCGCCACCGGGGATGGCTTGGAGGAAGTCAGTGTCGCCGCCCTGCGTAGCGAAGGGCTCGCGGAGCTCTCAGCCGCCTTCGTTCAAGCGGGATTCGAACCCGTCTTCACTCTCGCTTCCTTGGTCCGCACGCCCGAATTTCCGGAGTCGCCCTCCCGAGCCGTTGCGCTGCATCTCGGTGAAAGCTCCTCGGAATGGATCGCCTGGGAAGGGGCACTGCCCGGGATCACTCGCAGTGTTCCCTGCGGCGAAAGCGCGGTGCTCGCGAGTCTGGCCAAGACGTGGAACACGGACACTGCCGAAGCCGCACGCCGTCTTCGAGACCCAGGGTCGGCGTTCGACCCTGCCCTGCATCAGGCCTTCGCCCCGTTTCACGCGTCCCTTCAATCCCTGCCAGCGGCCGACGCAAACTCTCCGGAATCCTGGAGGCTGACCGGCTCTGATCTGTTGGTGTCCGTTGTCACGCGCTTGATCCCCCAATTCCGTCCTAGCGCAACGGTGGTCACTCCCGCCTTCGCCGCGAACAATACCGGCAGCGCCGCCATTCGCGGCCTCCGCCTCCTCACCACGAGCCCGGCCAGCGGCATCAGTCCTCGCCGCCTTCCCGTCCGACTCCTGTTGCCCAATACCAAGCCATCGGCCTCCCTCGGCGGCTTTCCAGCGATCCCCTGGCCCTGGGTGGCGCGCGCCGGGGCCTTGGTGCTGGCGCTCCTGCTCTTTCCCTACGCGGAAGCCGTTCTTGGCCGCCCCCTGATCCAACGCCGCCTCGCCGCGCTGCAAAAAGACCGAACGCGATTGAGCGAGATCGATCGCCGTTTGGACTTCGTGGACTACCTCGCCGGAAATCAACCGCCGTACATTGAGGCGCTCTATGTCATCGGCAATGCGGCCCCACAGGGCGCGAAGCTGGATTCGGTCACCATGAACCGTCGCGGCGAAGTCGCGCTGGTCGGCTACACTCCCATGCCGCAGCAAGCGGTCGAGTTCCGCACGCGGCTCGTGGAGTCGAAGTACTTTTCGAGCGTGGTCCTGGAGGAACAAGCCCCGGTTCAAGGCGGCCCACAACGGGTCAACCTGCGCATTACCGCCCAATGGAAGGGCTCGGCAGAACGCGAAGCCCTCGCCCTCGGACCGGTGCTTCCAGATCCCGCGAAGACCAATGGCGTCTCCGGTTCTGGGACCAATTCGGTCGCTGGCGCCTCGAGCCGCACCAATGCGCCGTCCGGTTCAGCCCCCTCGCCGTCTTCCCAGCCCCGCGGCTAATCCCCGATGAAAGCCCTCAACGAACGCGAGCAACGCACCGTCCGACTGGGCGGACTCGGGCTCGCCATCTATTTGCTGCTGTTCTTCGGAGTGAAGGCCCTGCACGGCCTCAGCACCCTGCGCGCCGACTACGACCGGCAAGTCCGGGTCGCTCATACGCTGAAAGCCGAAGTGCAGACCTACGAGACCCGCACCGCGCGGTTGAAGCGGCTCATGGAACGCCTCCGATTCGATCCCGGGACGTTGACACCGCAGACCGTCGTTTCCAAAACCACCGCCGCACTCCAAACCGCCGCCATGGGTGGAGGACTCCAGCTGGGTCCGATCCGGGAGTCGCCGGTCCGCAACACGGAGCAGGAGTTGGGATCGATCCAATTCGACGCCACCGGCCAACCGCAGGCAATCACCCGATTCCTCGCAGGATTGAACCAGCTCGGGGTGCCGATTCTGGTGGAGTCCGTCCAGCTCTCCACCGATTCGCGCGGCCCCGGGATGCTCAAGATGCATCTAAACCTGATCCTCCTCGATTTCGAGGCCTGGAAGCGACGGAACCCGAACCATGCCTGATCGCCCCGAACAGATTCTGCGCAAAGTCTGCCAGGTCCTGGCCGGCCTGCTGATCCTGCGCGTGCTCTGGGTCGTGTTCCGGCCCAATCCGCTCGCGCACCTGCAGATTCCGGACCTGCCCCAACTTGCGGACGCCGCGTCTGCCGCAACCAACCGCCCCCCCACTGCGGCGAATACGAATGCAGCCGTCGCCAAGGCCGGCACCAACGCACCGGGGCCACTCACGAATTCCGTCGCCGCCAGCACGAATGGGGTCATCGCCTCAGGCAAGACCAATGCGCTCTCCACGAATCAGATCGCAGCCAAACCGGCGCCGAATATGCCACCCGGTACGCCACCCATGCCGGGAATGCCCCCGGGGATGGCGATGATGGGACCAATGATGGGTATGCCCGGAATGCCCGGCGGACGGCCCGGCGGCCCCGCAGCCACACCCCTGGATCCGCTCGTTTCCGCACGACTCGACAAAATTATCCAAAGCGAACTGCTCGGACCCGTCCCGCATCCGTTGCCCGCGGCATTGATGGGGATTGCGGGACTGGACGCCTTCGTCCGCACCGCCTCCGGCATGTCCGGCCTGGTCCATGAAGGCGCTGATTTCGGCGGCATGAAACTGCTGCGCATCGGAACCAATCGCGTCCTCGTAGAAGAGGGCGGCGTGAAGAAGGAATTGATGATCTTTGGAGGCGAAGGCGGCGCGAGTCTCATGACTCCGTAGCCCCGGCACTCAACCTAGAACCGGCCATGAATCCGCTCCCCCTATCCGCCCGCAGGAACCTCTTCCGTGCCGTGCTCGTTGTCCTCCAGATCTGGGCGGCGTCCGTCGGCAACGCCCGTGCCCAGGACGCTACCCCGAAGCCGGTGACCGCCTCGGCTGCCGCCCCCGCCTCCACCAACGCCCCCTCAGGCCCGGCCGGTACCAATGCGCCATCAGGTCCGGGCGGAACCAATGCCCCGGCGGGGTCGGATGAAATTCAACTCAGCTTTCAGGGCGCCAACATCGACATGGTGGTCCAGTGGCTGTCGCAGACCACCGGCAAGAGCGTTCTGAAACACCCGCAGGCTCAATGCCAGCTCACCATCGTCGGATCGAAGAAACTCGCCCCCCGCGAGGCCATCAGCCTCGTTTACCGGGCCCTTTCGATGGAGGGCTTCACCGCCATCGAGTCTTCCAATTCGATCCTCATCGTTCCCGAAGGTCGCGAGCCGAAGATGAATCCCGAATTCCTCGACGCCTCGAAAACCAAGGTGCCGGTGGGACGCCAAAAACTGGTGAAGATCTTCCCACTGAAAACGGCGTCTGCATCGGAGGTGCGGGAAAAGATCAAACCATTGCTCGGCGAGAAGGCCGCGCTCGATATCAATGAGCGGGCCAATCAGCTCATCATCACCGATTATACCGAAGGCATCAGCCTGGCCGCGGACCTGATTACCGCGCTGGATACCGACACGCCGGGCGACCGGATCATCCGCGTGATCCCGCTGACCCATGTGAGCGCGCAGGACCTCGTGAAGGAGATCGGCCCGCTGTACCAAAAGATCGGCGGCAAGCAGGGGAACGACGGCGTGGAGATCTCGGCCAACGACCGTTCCAATTCCCTGATCGTCCTCTCCAGCGAGGCCAACTACATCAGTCTGCAACGGGTCATCCACACCCTCGACACCGATGACGCGCAGGAAAAAGCCGTCCAGACCTTCACGTTGAAAAACGCCGATGCCGAAGACGTAGCCAAGCAGATCAAAGACCTGCTCCAGGGTCAGGACGGCAACTCCCGGTATCCCTTCTACTTCTTCTCCGGCGGCGAATCATCGAATCGCGCCAGCAAAAAGCCCAACGTGGTTGCCGATCGCCGGCGCAACACCGTAGTCATCCAGGCGCCACCGGCCGAGATGCCGAATCTCAAGAAGATGATCGAGGCCCTCGACGAGCCCGTGGCGGGCGAGACGCTGGCACCCAAGATCTTCTCGCTGAAATACGTCAGCGCCGTGGACGTGGAGGACGTGCTGAACGAGCTCTTCCTCAAAAAGCAGCAACAACAGCGGCCCTATTGGTATTACGACGAGGAACCGCCGCAGGTCGCCGACAAGAACGTCGGACGCCTCTACGGCAAGGTGCGGATCATCAGCGAGCCGTATTCCAACAGCATCATCGTCACCTCCAATTCCAAGGAGGGACAGACCGCGGTGGAAGACGTCCTCAAACGGCTCGACGTGCCCTCCCCTGCCGGTGAAAGCACCCTTCGAATCGTCCTGAAATACGCCAAGGCCTCCACCGTCGCGAACAGCTTGAACGTTCTGTTCGCCAAGTCCGGGGCGCCACCCCTGCGCCCAAACAATCCGAATCAGCAGCCCAATCAGAACCAGCAGAACAACGGACAAAACAACTCCGGCAATAATACGGATAAATCGTTCGAACTGGAGCAGGAGAACGCCGAGGAGGGCTACTTCCCCTGGATCGGCGGACAGCAGGAGAACACCCGCGGTTCCGATGGCCGGAACGTCACCCGCCAGGTGAGCGACCTCGTCGGCCGCGTCCGCGCGGTTCCCGATCATCGCAGCAATTCGCTGCTCTTGTCGGCCAACATTCACCTCTTGCCGCAGTTGATGAAGCTCATCGACGAACTCGATGCCCCGACGCCCCAGGTCCTCATCGAGGCGCGCATCGTCGAGGTCTCCAGCGACTTCATGGACAAACTCGGCGTCCGCTGGTCGCCCGACGGCGCCAAAACCTTCACCGCGAGCGATTACGACAACTCGATTCTGGCCGGCACCACCGGCAAGTACACCAAGGGCATCGGTGGCACCACGCTTGCCAACACCCCCGGTGCCGGCTCGGTGGGATCCGCTCTGGCCACGCTCCGTTCGGGTGTGATCGACAGCAGCGTGAGCATGGATTTTCTGATCCAGTTCCTGAAGAAGAACGTGGGTGCCACCGTGCTCGCGGAACCGCAGATCAACGTGGGCGACAACGAGACCGCCAAGCTCTTCGTCGGCTCCCAGGTGCCGTTCATCAAGGATTCGCAAAACACGCAGGTGGGCTCGTTGAACCAGTCCTTTTCGTACAAGGACGTGGGCGTAATCCTCGAAGTCGTCCCGCACGTGAACAAAGACGGCGACGTAAACCTCAAGATTCGCACCGAATCCTCCACCATCCAACAGGGACAGACTTTGTTCGGCGGCGCCATCCTCGACACTCGCAACTTCAAGACCCACGTCACCGCCCATCACGGCCAGACGTTGGTCATCGGCGGAATCATGCAGAAGCAGATGTCCGATTCCGTCCGGAAGGTCCCAATTCTGGGGAGCATTCCGGGGCTCGGTTGGGCCTTCAAGAAGCAGGACAAGACCATCAACGAGGTCGAGCTCCTGGTGTTTTTGCGCACCACCGTGGTGCTGGACGTCAAGGGCAGCGGCGAATTGACCGATGAGATCAACCGCCGCATGCCTTCGATCCGCAAGTTGGAGGACGAACGCAACGCGCCGCCCGACGCCAAGAAGCAGGGCAAGACCAAGTAGGGCATCGGATCGGTCGCTCACCCAAGATTGCAGGACGGTGTGAAGTCCGTAGGCTGCCGTCATGCTCCTGCGGCGCTTTGGCTGGATTTTCACGCTTCTCCACTTCGTCCTCGGCGTTGCCCCGCACGCACGGTCCGAGAGCGCGACGCAACCCAACGTCATCGTCATCCTGGTCGATGATCTCGGTTGGGCCGACCTCGGCTGTTACGGCAGTCGCTTCCATCAAACGCCACACATCGACCGCCTCGCGCAGGATTCGATGCGCTTCACCGATGCGTACAGCGCCTGCACCGTGTGTTCGCCAACGCGTGCATCCCTCCTCACCGGAAAAGCCCCGGCCCGACTCCACATCACCGACTGGATCGCTGGACACGACGCTCCCAAGGCCAAACTTCGCCCTCCCGCCTGGTCGCAACGCCTCGATCCTTCTGAACCCACCCTCGCATCGCGGCTGAAGTCCGCAGGTTACGCCACGGCGAGCATCGGCAAGTGGCATCTCGGCACCAACTCCACACCCGAAGCGTACGGGTTCGATCTCAACGTCGGCGGAGACCACCGCGGCCAGCCTCCGCGCTACATCTCTCCCTACGGCCTGCCTAAACTTGCCGACGGTCCTCCCGGAGAATTTCTCACCGATCGCGAATGCATCGAAGCCTTACGGTTCATCGAACAAAACCGAAGCCGTCCCTTCTTCCTCTATCTGCCCCACTACGCCGTACACACGCCGCTCGCGGGCAAGCCCGAGGTGATCGAGAAGTATCGCCACCGCGCACCCGACGAGCAGGCCAACCCCACCTACGCGGCCCTCTTGGAATCGGTGGATGATTCGGTTGGCCGAATTCGAAAACACCTCGACGAACTGGGTCTCTCCACCAACACCGTGGTGATCTTCACCTCCGACAACGGTGGACTCGTCCTTGGCGGCGATACCAAATCGACCAGCAATTTCCCGCTCCGTTCCGGTAAAGGGGATGCCTACGAGGGAGGCGTGCGCATCCCGCTGATCGTTCACTGGCCCGGAGTTACCAAGCCCGGATCGACCACCTTAACGCCGACGCAGTCCATGGATCTCTATCCCACGTTGCTTGAACTCACCGGCACACCCGACGCCCCCGATCACATCGTTGACGGCGTCAGCCTGGTTCCCCTGCTCCACGGCAAATCACTCGCCGCCTCCCGATCCCTCTTCTGGCATTATCCCCACTACCATCCCGGTGGAGCCACTCCGTACGGTGCGGTCCGCAGCGGGGATTGGAAGCTGTTGCAGTTTTACGAAACCGGTCATTTGGAGCTCTACAATCTCGCGGCAGATCTCGGCGAACAGCAGGACCTTGCCAACGCGCTGCCGGAGAAGGCGAATCAGCTGGCCAAGGAATTGGCAGACTGGCGAACGCGCGTCGGGGCCCAGATGCCGGTGCCCAATCCGGGATTCGAACGCGCGGCACTCAAGCCCCGGACCGACGGAACCTTCATTCTCGCCGCCCACCAAGCGATTCCCCACGGGAAGAACCTCCAGTACGAATCCCCCGCCCACAAAAACACCGTCGGCTATTGGACTCTACTCGAGGACTGGGTGAGTTGGGAGGTCGACATCCCCAAGCCGGGTCGATATGAGATCGAACTCCTCCAAGGCTGCGGCACCGGCAGCGGCGGCAGCGAAGTTGAGGTGGTGTTGGGAGGCGCACGACTGCGCTTCACCGTCACCGAAACCGGCGGCTTCCAGAAGTTCCTCCCGCGCCGCCTCGGGATCCTGGAGGTCACCACCAGCGGCCGGCATTCGCTAGAATTCCACGCCCTGACCAAACCCGGCGTGGCCGTGATGGATGTGCGACAGGTAACGCTGCGGCGTCTTTGATGCACTGGCTCAGGCTGCGCTCGCGACCGGCGATGACCTCCGCACGCGCGTGAGTACAAACGCCAGAATACCTCCGGCAACAACACCCAGCGCCGTTCCCCGAACTACGGCCA
>JANXMD010000779.1 GCA_025354845.1 Verrucomicrobiota bacterium
CATACCTCGCCCAATGTCGTGCTCGGCTGCACGGACTGCCATGGCGGCAATCCTGCGCGCGGACTCGCCATCACTGCCGCGCACGTTCAGCCGCGCAATCCGGAATTCTGGACCACTTCCGCGAATCCTCCGAACTCGAATGTGGCCCTCAACCACGAGTCGCCGGAGTTCTTCCAGTTTTTAAATCCTGGCGATCTGCGGGTTGCAAAAAAGGCGTGCGGCCTTTGCCACGCGGACATTGTCGAAAGGGTGGGCAATTCCATGATGAATCATGGAGCCATGCTTTGGAATGCGGCGGCCTATAACAACGGATCGATCGATATCAAGAACGCCATTGTCGGTCAGGCGTACGGCGCGGATGGGATTCCGCTGCAACTGAACAATCCGTTCAAACCCACCTCGGAGCAGACTCGCGCTTCCGGCATCCTTGAAACGCTCTATCCGTTGCCGCGCTTCAATCTTAGTCAGCCGGGAAATGTCTTCCGGATTTTCGAGAAAGGCGGATTGGAACCGCTTTCACTCGGAATCCCGAGTCTCGATGAGCCGCCGGGCAAGCCGGAGCGGCGTCTGTCGGCGCGCGGTCTTGGCACGCTGAACCGCACGGATCCCATTTTTCTCGGTGCGCAAAAAACCCGGCTGCACGATCCGCTGCTTGGCTTTCTCGGATCGAATGATCATCCGGGCGATTACCGGTCGAGTGGCTGCAGTGCCTGCCATGTCGTGTATGCGAACGATCGTTCGCCGAGTAGCTCCGGCTGGTGGCACACTTATGGGAACCAAGGCCTGAGCTTTTCCAAAGACCCCACCATTTCAAAGCGGGAGCGCGGGCATCCGGTGCTGCATCAGTTCACGCGTTCCATCCCGAGCGCGCAGTGCATGAACTGCCACATGCATCAGGGGAATCTCTTCGTGAACCCGTTCCTCGGCTACGTCTGGTGGGATCAGGAGACCGACGGCGAGTTCATGTATCCGGCGGCGCAAAAGAATCCCACTGAGGAGGAACAGGCCGCATCGAACCGAGAGAACCCCGAGGCGGCCGCTGCGCGCGGACTTTGGGGAGATCGCGAGTTCCTGGAGAAAGTTGCTGAACTCAATCCGCAGTTGAAGCACACGCAGTTCGCCGATTACCACGGCCACGGTTGGATCTTCCGCGCCATCTTTAAGCGCGACCGTCAGGGCAAGCTTCTGGATCTTGAGGATCAGGTCATCCCGCACGACGACGCCCACAAATGGGACAAGGCGGTTCACCTCAAGGACGTCCATCTCGCCCGCGGCATGCATTGTGTGGACTGCCATTTCCTCCACGACATGCACGGCAACGGCCTGCTGTACGCCGAGCCCCGTGCCGTCACCTCTATTGAATGCGTGGACTGCCACGGAACGGTCAACGCGCGTCCCACGCTCATCACCAGCGGCAGCGGCGGCCCCTATGATGCGGCCACCAGAAAGCAGTCCGGCATCGACCTGCTCAAGACCAGCAACACCACCTGGGGACCGCGCTTTCGCTGGGAGGGAAAGAAGCTCATCCAACGCAGCTCGCTCGCTCCCGACCGCGAATGGGAGGTCCCGCAAGTGGTGGATTCCATCAATCCCAAGTCACCCCGCTACAACGCCAAGTCCGCCTATGCGAAAACGCTGCGCCGGAACGGACGCGATTGGGGCGATGTTCCCGGTGGGATCCAACCGCAGGATCCCGAGTTGCGGGCTGCATTGAAAGAGGATCGAACCAGCACCTGTGCCCGCGAGCTGGCCCACGACAATTCGAGTGTGAGCTGCCAGGTCTGCCACACCTCCTGGGCCACCAGCTGCTTTGGGTGCCACCTGCCCATGCGCGCCAATCAGCGCGTGCCGAACAACAAGTACGAGGGCGCCCTCACCCGCAACTACACCACCTACAACCCTCAGGTGGTGCGCGATGACGTCTTCCAACTGGGCATCGATGCCACCTACAAGGGGCATCGGCTGGGCGTCCTGCGGTCCTCGAGCGCAGTGATCGTCAGCTCGCAGAACGCCAACCGCGAGTGGGTCTATTCGCAGCAGCAGACGGTCAGCGCCGAGGGCTACAGCGGCCAGGCATTCAATCCCCACTTTCCGCACACCACGAGCTCGATCGGCACTACGAAGAACTGCACCGACTGCCATCTCTCCGACGCCAACGACAACAACGCCTGGATGACCTCGCTGCTCGGGTTCGGAACCGGCACGGTGAACTTCTTCGGCCGTCATGCCTATGTCGGGTCGGGGTCGGGCGGACTCGACGCCGTGGTGTGGACCGAACGCGAGGAGCCCCAGGCCGCCTATGGGAGCCACCTCCAGAAACTCGCCTATCCCGACAACTACAAGCAGCACACCGAGACCCGCCATGGGATCCTGCGCGAGGCGCATCATCATGAGGGACGTGAGATCCTCGATCTGACCTTGCGTGGCGAATACCTCTACACCGCCAACGGAGCGGACGGCTTCCAGGTCTTCGACGTGGCCAACGTCGATAACAAGGCCTTCAGTGAGCGCATCACCACCGCACCCGTCAGTCCGCTGGGGCAGCGCCTCTGGGTCAAGACACGTCACGCCACCAGCGTCACCCTGCCGACAACCCTCGGCGTGGATCCGCTGCGTCAACCTTATCCCAAGACGGAGAAACAGGGCGAATTCGGCGAGGTTTACACCGGCAACGAAGAGCAGCCCATTGGGTTGAATTATGCCTTCGTCTACGTCACCGACTCCGAAGAGGGTCTAGTCATGCCGGTGGTCGGCACCCTGGTCGACGGCAACCCGGACAACAATTTCTTCGACGGGAAGAACCCGGTCATTCGGTTCAATCCCGACGGCAAACTCACCGGCGCCATGCACAGCGCCTTTGCTGGAAAACATCTGTATGTGGTGGGAAAGAACGGCCTCTTCACCGTGCGCGTGCTGCAGGGCGGAAAGCCCGCGCCGAAGCTCGTGGGCGAACTCACCGTAGGGTTGAACCAGCCTCGTGCCATCGCGCTGCAATTCCGCTACGCCTTTGTGAGTGATGCCGACGGCGTCAAGGTGGTCGACGTCTCGAATCCGGAACAGCCGCGGCTCGCCGCCACGGTCCCGCTTGCCCATGCCGGACGGCTTTACGCGGCCCGCACCTACCTGTACGTCCCGGACGGACCGGACGGACTGGCCATCGTCGACATCCAGAATCCCGAGAAACCCGCGTTGGTGCGGCACTTCAACGCCGGGGGCCAGTTGAACGACTCGCGCGCCGTACAAATTGGCAGCATCGCCGCCTCGATGTACGCGTTGGTGGCCGATGGGCGAAACGGCCTGCGGGTGCTGCAGATGATCTCCCCGGAAAACGTTCCCGATCATTACGGCTTCAGCCCGCTCCCCGATCCAAAGCTCATTGCCACCTTCCCCACCGGGTCGCCCGCCGTGGCCGTGAGCCGTGGATTGGACCGGGACCGCGTGGTCGACGAGAGCGGCGGACAAACCGTGGTCTTCGGTCGTCGTGGCAGTCGGCCATTCAACGAGGACGAATTCGGCCTGCTGCTCCGGCATCTTGATCCGGCGACCGGGAAGCACACCGGCGCCGAGTTCCGCGTCGAAGATCTCAGCCGAAAGGGCCCCGTCGCGCGCACCAAGTCGGGTCGCGACCTGACGCCCACTCGCGCCTTTGAGGGTGAACCCGAATCCAGCCCCCAGCCCACCGGACCTGGGGAGCGCTTGGTACGGAGGGGACGATGAACCGTCGGCGCACCCGAATCGTTGGATGGGTCCTCGCGATTGGCTTTGGGATATTCGGCTCTGGAAACGCGCAGGCGGTCGATGCGGTGACCACCTTCGCCGGAAGCAACACCGTGGCGGGACATGCCGATGGACCGGCGGCGATCGCGCGCTTTTCGGATCCGGTCGGGCTGGCCATGGACGCCTCGGGAAACGTCTTGGTCGCCGACGCCGGCAATCACTGCATTCGCTGCGTCACGCCGACCGGAGTGGTAACCACCATCGCCGGAACCGCCGGAGTGACAGGGAGCCTCGATGGCCTCGCAACCGCGGCCCGATTCGACACGCCTTCGGCGATTGCCGTGGGCCTGGACGGCGTGATCTTCATCAGCGACACCGGCAATCACACCTTGCGCCGGCTTGATCGCAACGGGCGGGTCAGCACCCTCGCCGGCAAGCCGGGTGATGCCGGAGCGACAAATGGCGTCGGTTCCATTGCACGCTTCAACGCGCCGCTCGGACTGGCGGTTTCTGCTTCCGGGATCGTATTCGTGGCCGACTCGGGGAACCACATCATCCGTCGAATCGAGAGCAACGGGACCGTGACCACGCTCGCCGGGGTCGCTGAATCCTGGGGAGATCAGGATGGATCGGCCACCACCGCACGATTCAACGGGCCGGTGGGCCTCGCTCTGGATTCGGCGGGAAACCTGGTGGTCGCCGACGCCTTCAACCACACCTTGCGACGCATCACGCCCGACGGGACGGTCAGCACCCTCGCGGGCAAATCGGGCGAGGCTGGCATCTTGGATGGTCCCGCCTCGGACGCGCGCCTCGGAACCCCGGCAGAACTCGCCTTGGACGCGCGGGGGAATCTGTACATCACTGACGCCTTCTATCACACGATCCGTCGACTCGGGACGGACGGGCAGATGGAAACTGTGGCCGGACTTGCCGGCATCGACGGCGGCACCGATGGCAATTACGCGGCGGCCAGGTTCTTCAATCCGTACGGAGTGGCCATCACGCCCCGGGGCACGCTGATCGTGACCGACACCTACAACGCCACGCTTCGAGAACTTGTGGCTCCCTTCACACTGCGGGTAACCCCGGCCCCTCCGAAAGGAACGGTCATCCGGTGGGAGAGCGAACCCGGACAACGCTACCAGGTGTTCACCTGCACTGACTGGACCTTGCCCTGGACCCCGGTTGGCGCACCGTTCACCGCATCCGGAATCACTTCAGAGTGGATCGACACCCTCTCCACCGCGTCGCCGGAACGTTGGTATCAGATCCGCATTCCTTGACGCGGCATCGGTTCGGACGGCCGGAGACGCGAATTCGATTCGATCCCTCACCTTCCAGACACCCACGCAGCGCAACCGTCAAACCCATCTCAGTCCCGCCCGTTCGGAGTCCCGTCTTCAGACGGTCCGGCGCCCCTCCAGACGGCCTGAAGGCCGGACTCCGAACGATCCGCCAAGCGCCGATGCGAATTCGAGCCTTGTTGGTTCAACTGGCTCCAAGAGCCCGGGCGAAGCGCTCCAACGCCGCCGAAAATGCCGCGGGATTGAAATCCGGAAGCGATTGCGCCAGTCGGAACAACTCTTTCAATTCCTGCTCCACCTTTGCCTCCAGCTTGGGATCGGACGCGGCAAGGAGACGATCCAATCCCAACACCAACCGTTCCGCACGACGGGCCAGAACCGGAACAGGAATTTCGGGATGCCGGAACGTCGTGGCCGAATCTGCCAGTTGGTGAAGCAACCCCGCCGTCATCACCGGGGTCCAGGTCAACCCGGCGGCCTCGCGAGCCCGCTGATCCGCCGACGCCTGGAGTGCGGCCGGCTCTGGGCCTGCGGAGTGGATCACGGTGCCGCCTGGAAATATCGCTGCCTCGGTGACTTCCAGCACCCAGCGCAGCGCCGCCATCCGGGCCGGATTCCGATCATCCGCCGCCCCAGCTGCACCCTGCGCCTGGTGCCAGGCGATTTCCCGCAGGGCCACCGCCTGACCGACCCACCACGCGCGCGCCCCCGACGCCCCCGCGGGTTCCTTCCAATGCCGCGGCTCGGCTGCCGATTGACCGTCCAGTTCAAAGATCAATTCGGGATGCCCGGCCTGAATGAGGTCGCGGTCCACATGCTGATGACACGCCACGCAGGTGTTGGCCCGCACGTACGCGTTTTGAAGATCGCGCAACCCTGCGGACAGTTTGTTCGCGTAGGTGAATCCCTCTTTTTCCGTCCGGGTGTGAGTCCGAATCCAGGTCTCGGAGGGCGCGTGGCAGGCCTCGCACGAAACCCCCTCGGTCCGATCCAACGCTGCCAATCGCCCCGCCTCCGGCACCGCCGCATTCGGCGCGTGACACACCACGCATCGCGCATGGTTGGCCGGATCCGCGATGCCGGCCGCGGCGGCAATCTGGGTCGAGCGAGCGAGATTCAGGGTCGAGTTGGCGCGACGGTGGACATCCTTACCATTCCACTGGATCCATTGATCGCGCCGCTCACCCGCCCCACCATGACACGAGGACGACGCACACGACAGGCTGCCTAGATACCGAGGAACCCGTGGCTCCTCGGCTCCGAAAACGCGGAACGGGAGTTGAATTCCCAGAACGGGGACAACGAAGCACAAAGACGCGAAAAACCCCGCTTTTAACCGGTAAAGAGGTTTACTTCGCATGCGACGATTGATAGTCACTCCGCAAGTCCGATGCAAAGCCTTCTCTCCATTCTCCCGGACTCCTGGCAGGTGGGTCCAGGCCTATTGGTAGGCTTCGGACTCCTGGCCGCAGTGACCGTGCAAACCGCCCTGGCGATCCTCGGCGCCCTCCGCCGACAGATGCAGACACGACGGCAGTTTGCCCTCGAGCGCGAGCGTCTCACCTACGAAGTCCGTCTGGCCAAGAGCCGCTGGAGCCAGATTGAGCAGGAAAAGTCGTCCTGGAACGGCTGGCGCAAATTTCGTGTCGTCGAAAAGCGTCCGGAATGCGCCGACGTGTTTTCGTTCGTCCTGCAACCACACGACGGCAAATCCATTCCCGCCTTCAAACCCGGACAGTATCTCACCTTCGGCCTCGACATCCCCGGTCGCGACAAACAGGTGGTCCGCTGCTACTCGCTCAGCTCGGCACCGCACGCGGCTTCGTCGTACCGGGTCACCATCAAAAAGGAACGGGCTCCGTCGGACAAACCCGGCACCCCGGACGGCATCGGTTCTAGCTACTTCGCCGACTCCGTACGCGAAGGCGACCTGCTCAACGTCAAGGCACCCGCCGGGCACTTCCATCTCGAGACCGCCAAGCAGACCCCGATCGTCCTGATCAGCGCCGGCGTGGGCATCACGCCGGTGCTCTCCATGGCCCTCGACATCGCCGCCATCGGATCGCGCCGTGAAACCTGGTTCTTCTTCGTCTGTCGTAACCGGGCCGATCATCTGCTGAAGGCCGAGGTCGAGCAGCTCACGTCCCGCGCCGACAACATCCGCGTGGTGGTCTGCTACTCCAAGCCGGGTCCAGACGACGCCCAGGGCCGCGACTACCACACTTCAGGACGTCTCACCCCTGAAGTGCTCAAGTCGGTCCTGCCTTCCAACAACTACGACTACTACCTCTGCGGCAACGGCTCGTTCATGAAGTCCATGTACGAGGGCCTAACCGAATGGGGCGTGCCGGACGCACGGATCCACTACGAGGCGTTC
>JANXMD010000810.1 GCA_025354845.1 Verrucomicrobiota bacterium
AAACGCCTCCTCCGAGTGCCTCTCGGCGTACCGGCGGACCAACTCCATGTCGTCTGGCGTCATGTTTCCAAGATACGGCCGCTCGCGACGATTCGTTACATCGGACCTTTGGGAAGGGATCGGCCAAGAACGAGTCGATCCGCGTCGCGGCGTTACCCGGCGTTGGCTCCCTGTTTGAGTACGTTGTTATTCCTAAATGAGATGGTGGTCTCGATTCCCACCGACCGATCGCTTCAACCGGCCATTCTCAACTTCTACCTCCTCATCGCTCAGTCTCCTATTGTCATCCCTCAACGAGATTCTGCCATCCCAACAATGGATCGTGAGCTTCGCCACGGACTGGGGACGGTTTCTGGACTCGGCGGAATCCGCGACGGCTTTTCGTGGCGACGAATCCGATCCTACAGCTCCCGAAACCAAATCATAGCCCTAGGATGACGGTGTGCAGGCATGAATAAGGTTCTACATTGCACCTTGCCTCCCGTTTTTTGGGGCGAATAGGGTGTTTTCATGATCTCCACACCGGCCCGATGGGCAGCTGCACGTCTGGGAATTGCGCTGGTTTTCGGCGGGTTGTGTGAGCAAGCCCTCTGCGTTGAGACGGCAGGAGTACCGATCAAACTCAGCGCCTACAACCAGGTCGAATACTGCGATCTGGCGGTTGGCACCGACGGCACCCTGCATGCCGTGTTCACCGAGCGTCCGGCCTCGGACAAACCACTCTTGCTCTATTATCGATCGAGCCTGGATGACGGGAAGACCTGGTCGACAGCCATCCCGTTGAGCGAGGACGAATCCGGCGTTGACGCCAGTTACGCCCGAGTCCTGTTGGATTCCAACGGCCGTGTGTACGCGGTGTGGAAATCCATTCGGAAGAACAGTCGACTTGATGGTCCCGGCGGCACTACCGGGGGCTGGCTCGTCTTCCGGGCGTTGTCCGGCGGAACCTGGAGTCCCGTGACGAAGTTGCACGACCAGAAGACCTCCGCCTTCTCCTGGTTTGGTGCCATCGCCCCCAACGGGACCGTCCGCGTCGTTTGGAGTCAGGTCACCCAGGACACCCCAACCGCCTATTTCGACATCAACTATGCCAATTGGATCCGTGAGGCAACACTGGACGGCCCCGCGATTCAATCCTCCGGGGAACTCACCACCCCCGCTCCGATTTTAACCGAGGCGCAGGTGAAGGAACTGCGCGCCGCCAACAAGCCGATCCGATATGCGGACACCCAACCGAAAATGGAGGGATGGGTGAATCTCAGCGGATACGTCGACGCGGCTGGAGTGACCCAGGTCGTAGGGGAACACCCTGGGATCCAGTCCGGTGCAGGCGGTGGACAACCGGGGCGTCAGATCGCCATTCGCGATGGCGTCCGCTTCGTTTCGCTCTATGAGTTCGAGAGGTACCGTTCCTACAATACCTTCAACAATCCTCCGGCCCTGGTGGCAGATGCCTTGGGAGCAAAGCATTTGATCCGGGTGCCGGAAAAGTCCGAAAAACCAACCGTGCGGGACTATGTGCTGGACGCTTTGAAGCTGGGTCCATTCAGCACTCCGATCAGCCCCAAGACCGGGCCGGGCGCGATCGCCAACTGGCAGGTTCACCGCCTCGGTGGAGGAAAACTTGCCGTGACCACCGCCATGTCCGAACGGGGCGGCTACGACCCGGACGATCTCGAATTGTACGTCAGCTTCTTCGACAGAAAGGGAACTTGGACTCCGGCAACTAGGATCAGCCATAACCAAGCGGCGCAGTCCGGGTTCAAGCGTGAGACCACTTCAGCCGACACCCTTGGCGCCATCACGAAACACAAACCCCGCTTCGCATCCATCGCGCTCGGAAAGGATAACGTACCCCGTCTGCTGATGGTAGACACCGAAGACACGCTGGTCGGCGTCTCCAGCACCGGTGTCACGACGGGAGGCCAAAGGGTCACCGCCTCCGGTTCCCTGCGAACCGACCGACCGGCACTTTTCTATCTGCGCCTCCCCGTCACACTGAAGTAGAAGGGCATGGCGGCGATTCGGGTCTATCGCCGTCCCTTGAAGGCAATGGATGAACCTGAACGGTCCGATCCCGTGGGAATGCTTCGACCGGCGGGTGGGTCGCGGTGGGGAGCAGACTTGCAAGCGTCGCATACCGGGAGGAACGTCTTCGCACGGTAAACATTCCGATGAAAATTCGATTCCTTTCTGCCGTCGTCCTCGCTGGCTTCATGGGTTCCTCTTCGCATGCCGACGAGGGTATGTGGCTCTACAACAATCCCCCGCGGGAGCAGATCCGCGCCAAATATGGCTTCGAGCTGACCGACGCATGGCTCGATCACCTCATGAAATCGTCGGTGCGGTTCAATTCGGGTGGGTCCGGATCGTTCGTCTCCGAGGACGGGTTGGTGATCTCGAACCACCACGTCGGAGCCGACGCACTTCAGAAGGTGTCGACCGAGAAAAAGAATCTGCTCAAAGACGGTTTTTACGCGCGGAACGCCGCCGAGGAAATCCCGTGTGTCGACCTGGAATTGAACGTTCTCCAGTCGATCGAAGACGTCACCGGGCGCGTCAACGCGGCGGTTCCCGCGGGCGCGTCGCCCGAGGAATCGTTTAAGGCGCGGCGACGGGCGACGGCTGAGATCGAGAAGGAATCGCTCGCGAAGACCGGGCGGCGCAGCGATGTCGTGACGTTGTACCAGGGCGGCGCGTATCATCTGTACCGATTCAAGAAATACACGGAGGTGCGGCTGGTCTTCGCGCCGGAGCAGCAGGTGGCCTTTTTCGGCGGGGATCCGGATAATTTCGAGTACCCGCGCTTCGACCTCGATATCTGCCTGTTCCGTGTCTACGAGAATGGGAAACCCGTCAAGGTGCCGCACCATCTCGCCTGGTCGGCACACGGGGCCGCGGACGGCGAACTCACGTTCGTCTCGGGCCATCCAGGCCGGACCGACCGGCTGCTTACGGTGGCGGAACTGGAGTACCTGAGGGATGTCTCCTACCCGTACACCCTGGAGCGTTTGAAGCGCCGCGAGGTTCTATTGACCGCGTGGAGCCAGCGTAGCGTGGAAAACGCGCGCCGCAGCCGCGACGATCTGTTTGGCGTCCAGAACTCGCGGAAGGCACGGGACGGTGGCCACGCGGGGTTGTACGATCCTGTGTTGATGAAGGCGAAGACCAATGCCGAGGCCTCGTTCCGTGCGAAACTGGCGGGCCGCGCCGAATTCGCGGACGCAATGTCCGCATACGACACGATCGCCCAGGTGCAAAAGACCGTGGGCGCGATTGCGCTTCGATACCGATTGCTGGAAGGCGCGCACGGGTTTACGAGCGAAAGCTACGCGATCGCGCGCACCCTGCTGCGTGCCGGCGACGAGCGCCCGAAGGCCAACGGCGAACGACTTCGGGAATTCGGCGACGCCGGGAAGGAGTCGCTCGAGCTCGACCTTTTTTCC
>JANXMD010000422.1 GCA_025354845.1 Verrucomicrobiota bacterium
CGAGGGACAACGGCGACTGACGGCGCGGCTCCAGCCGGGAAGGGGAGCGGATGTGCTGTTCGCTGCCGTACCGCCACACGGCGGCATGCTGTCCGACGCGTTGCTCGACCGGTTGCAGCCGCGGGCCGTAGTGATCGCCTCGGAACCGGCTCCGTCACCGCGTCAGGTGCCGGCGGAAACTTGGCGCCGACTTCGGTCGCGTGGGATTCCGCTGCTGCGAACAGATCGACACGGGAGCGTCGGTCTGGTCGTGCATGGGGAGGAACTCCGGTTGGAATCGCAGCGCGGATTCATCCGGTCACTGACTCCTGCGGTTCGTTGAGGTCGCAGGCACCGATCAGGGAAAGCGCGGCCGCAGGGCGCGATTGGTGTTCGAGAGAAAGGAGTTGGTATGCGGCGTCCGCAGCGGTCGGTTGACGCGCACCGGCGTGAGCATCTGGGTGACGGCGTCCTCGGGCTGAATCAGGCTGGATTCGCGTCCCAGCCAGAACATGAGGAGGTAGTCGACCCCGGAGTGGGCGACGGCGGACTCTTCGCCCCCGCGGAGTGCGTAGGAGGATTGTGCCCATTGAAACGGGGCCACCGGACGAAGATCGAAGGGCAGCGCGAAACGTGACCAAGTCTCGCCATTGACGAGCAAGGTCAGGCGATTCGTCACCCCCATGCCCAGCTGCAGCGAGGTCCAGCGCGGGGGATTGGGGAATTGCGCCACCGATCCCTGAACCACGGCGAGGGCCGAAGGGTCGTTGGGCAGGCGTTCGAAGCAGCTCACGTAGGATTCCGCGAGGAGCGGATTCAGCTGGGGACTGCACTCGTGCCACATCTGAGTCAGGCGGTCCTGATACTGGATCTTTCGCGTGACGTTGGTATCGAAATGCCAGAGCGCGAAAAGATTCACCATGTTGAACAGCCCGGGACGGATGTCCCCGTAACGCACGACTCCCGAGGGCGGAAGGGACAGGAACTCGGGCACCTTCTGTTCGAATAACCGCTGATACAGGTCGGGCCGGATCGTCGCGCCGGTTCGCAGAAGGGCGGAGGTCAGGGAGGGGGTGAGAAACGTGACGTGTCCCTGGCCGTCGTTGAGTTGCCATCCGTCATCGCTGATTCGCTTCAACACCCGGCAGACGATGTTGGACGCGCGGTTGCGTATCGAGGGATCGCGGATTTGATGCCATGCGGAGGCGAGACCGAGGTTGATGGCCGCGTACGCCTCGCGCGAGGGGTCACCCAGCCAGACGCTCTTGGCGCTGGAATTGGTGCCGGGGTAGGCGAGTTGTCCGAATCCCGGACGCTTCGGATCCGCGCCGCCGAACGTGGCGAAGTAGGGACGATAGGCGGGATCGTCGGCGCGTCCGACGAATCGGGCCACATACCCGTCGCGCCCGCTCGCCTTGGTCAACTGTTCAATTCCCGTCAACAATTCCCGGATGGCCGGCAGGCTCGGGTTGCCGTGCACCGCTTCGCGGTCGTCGCGGGTGGTGGAAAACCGGATCGCGTGCGTTTCGAGCAGCAACCCGCAAAGCATCGCGCTGTCGGCCAGGTTCTCGTATTGGACCACCTGATTCCGGCTCCGGTCGGTATAACGGACGCTCACCACCTGGCCACCCACCAGGTGATGATCCCGCAGGTTGTCCAGGTAGGCCTCTGCCCGCAGGCGGGCCGCGGCGAGCTCGTTGGTGTTCAGTTCAATCCAACGGGTGGTGAAGCGGTCACGGCTGATCCCATCCAGGGTTCTTAGCTGGAGATCGTTCAATCCCGCCAGGGCGGGGAGAACGGTGGTCAGCAGCGTCCAGGCGACGCCGAGACGGGTGAACGCCCGGATTCCGTGGACGCGCCGAGTGCCAGTCCGGGGAACGAGGGAAAGGCTCATGTCGAAAGGCTGGAGTTCAGGAACGGGGGATGCAAGAACCGGGAGCGGAGGACTTCCGGTAGGTCGCGACCTGTGTGGGAATGCCTTGCGCGTTAAAGTCGCGTTCAAAATCGGTCTGGTTCGCCAGCAAGGCTGCCGGAGCCAAAATGGGCTCGAACCCGGATGCCTGGGCGAAGACTTCCAACATCTGTTCGAAATATCCGGTGTGGTCGGTTCGCAGGTAGACAACCCCTCCGTCCGCCAGGGCTGCATGTGCAAACGTCGCGAACGCGGGTTGAATTAGACGGTGCTTCCAGTGACGCCGCTTCGGCCACGGATCCGGGAAATAGACGTGAATCGCTGAAACGGATCCGGGCGACATCATTCGCTCCAAAAGATACCCCGCCTCGATGCGCATGCCGCGGAGATTGGTCAGTCCCTGTACTCGCGCCTTCCGGTCGATCTTCCTGAGCCGTCCCAGAAGCCGCTCAATCGCCAGGAAATTGCACGCCGGGTGTTCAGCGGCGTGGCGTGCGATAAACGAGCCGTCACCCGCCCCGAGCTCCAGTTCCACCGGATTTGCGTTCCCGAACAGAGCCTCAAAAGGGATCGGGTTCAGGATATCCGGGCGGACGATCCAGCCTCCCGCTCCGGTCTTCGCGGCGCTTGAGGGGGATGGTGTGAGAACTGGAATCGATTCCGGCATGCAATCAGTGAGTTGCGTTCCGCAGAGCAAAGCGCAATCGACACCTCGGGATCAATCCAATGCCGCCCGCATCTTGGCGAACCAGTCGCCGCCCGACTCACTTTCGACCGGCTTGCTGGCGGCCACGTCCGCGTCCTCCACGCAGTCCGCCGGCAACTCTTTGAGGAACGGGGACGGATGACAGGGCATGGCCTGTCCGTATTTCTTGCGCGAACCGCAGTGGGAGAGCCGCAGCGTCTCCTGCGCGC
>JANXMD010000845.1 GCA_025354845.1 Verrucomicrobiota bacterium
TGCCCTTTTGAATGCCGCCATGTTCTCCCCGTGTCGCCATCGGCTGCTAACGGCAATCCTGGTTTCCGGCCTGTTGGGGGCGGCAACCGCCCGTGGCTCCGATCCGCTCGAGAAGTCGCGCTACACCCCGACGCAGCGGGTGACCCGCGAGCGACTCGAGGCGGCCCAGAAATCGATCGACCACCTTGCCGAGCTCCATCGCAAGCTGGCGCCCGACCCAGGGTGGTTGGATCTCCGCTGCATCTTCCACGCGCACGCCGAGGATTCCGCCCACACCGGTGGATCGCGTCCTGAGATGCTGGAGGACGCAGTGACCGCCGGAGTTCAGGTGGTGTTCCTCAGCGACCACTTTCGTCCTCCGCGCGACTTCATGGACTCCTGGCGATTCCAGACCAACGGCGTGCTGTTCATCCCTGGCTCCGAGTGCCGCGGGTTCCTCGCCCATCCGGATTCCTCGGTGATGAAACAAATGGACGCACCCATTCCCGACTTCGTGAAATCGGTCGGAGCCGGGACGGGCATGATCTTCCTGTCCCACATCGAAGAGCGGGCGGATCACAGCATGGATGGGCTTACCGGAATGGAGATTTACAACCGCCACTACGACGCCAAGCGCGACATGGCCGGCTTGATCAGTTTGGCCATGCGCCTGACCGATCCGAAGAGTCTGACGGAGTTTGAAGAGTTGGTGCGGATCTTTCCAGATGGCGTCCTCGCAGGTCAGGTTGAGTATCCGCAATTGTACCTGGAGAAATGGGATCGTGAGGGTCAGACGCGCCACCTGACCGGAGTGGCGGCCAACGACTGCCATCACAACCAGATCTTCATCCTGAAGAAACTCGACGAAACCACCGCGGGACTGGGCACAAACGTGGATCCCGACAAGGGTCTCCAAAAGATCAAGGTTTCCGACCGTCCCGGCCTGCGATCAATGCTGGAAGGTCGCAAGGTGGGCGAGATCGTGGCGCAGGTGGATCTGGATCCCTATCTGCGGGCCTTTCGCTGTGTCTCGACTCACGTTCAGGCGAGAGAAAAGTCCGAGGCTGGACTCCGCGCGGCGGTGACGGCGGGACACGTGTTCGTCGCCCACGAATGGATGGGCGATGCCACCGGATTCCAGTGCGTCACCATTCCCAAGGGAGGAACCGCAGCGTCGCCGAGTGCCCGAATGGGCGACGTGATCCCGTTCCAGACCGGAACCCGCATCCACATCGAGAGCCCGCTCCCGGGCAAGATCCGTCTGCTCCACAACGGCGAGACACGTACCGTGGGCACCGGCGAAATGTTGGAAACGGGTCTCAGCGAGCCCGGGGTCTATCGGGTGGAGGTCTGGCTGGAGATTGGCGGCGAGTGGCGCCCATGGATCTACGGCAATCCGATTTACGTCCGCGGCACCTGAGCACGGTCTCTCCCTTCGAAAAGATGACCGTTCAGGGCAGCAGAGTGCCCCGATAAAACCGGCCCAACGATCCCTGCCCAGGCAGGATCCATTGGCCCAGGTCGGTAGAAAGCAGGTTGGTCAGCAGGGGCACCCAGGATCGGAGATCGATGGAGCCGTCGATGCGCACCGTGTCACCGGCACGCGAGGCGGCCTCCAAGTGAACGGTACGGGATTCCGTCCCGGTCTCCACAGCCGCCCGCACCTTGAGTTGGAGCGTGCGCGGTCGGAGCACAAGCAACGTGAGGCTTTGCACCGGGAGGGTTGCCTGCCAAGTGGCATTGGTGAGTCCCTCATCGGCAAGACGCGTGATTCGGTTGCCGGAATCCAGTCGCCACAACTCCGCGGAGGCCACCGCGCCGAAATTGGCGAGCGCCAGCGACACCGGCCGCGCCGCGCCGGGATCTTTGTTGAGCAACAACACCGTCAAGGCAGCGTCCGACGAACGCTGTGCGGCAAACACGGCCACCGTATCCGGATCCGGCGCGACCGCCTCGACACTGATGTCCCCAAACAAGGAGCCCGCCCCGTCGTAGTTCCGGAACAGGCGGATGGCGTTAAACGCTGCGGTGTTGGTGGCGGGACAAGTCCAGCGCGTCGCGAAGTCGACACCTTCGCGTCCCAGAATTCCGAGAACGTCGGCCTGCGCCAAGGCGCCGCTGATATGTTTCTCGGCGCCCCAATTGTATTCCGTCAGCGCAATCCGCGTTCCGGGATAGTGCGCAGCCACCCATTCCTTCAGACGCGGGATCAGACGGACCTGCGTCTGAATCCAGGTTTCATCGACATAGGACGGGTCCCACAGCGCACGCGTCGATCGGTTTCGTCGCACCTGCATCGCGGTGGAGACTTCCTCGCTGAATTCGCCTCCTTGCGGATAGAAGTGAACGCTCAACACATCGACACTGCGCCGACCGGACTTCGCATCCGCCTCACGCCAGCGATCGAGCAGCCACGGGATCGCGTCCTGGTTTCCGTGAGCCGTACGGTCGGGAAACGACGAGTACCCATGCGCGGCGCCGTATTGCTGATCATAGCCGCTATAAAGGTAGCCGGACCATCCCCACTCCTCAGGCGCAAAGATCACCGCACCTGAATCCCGGGATCGAACCATCGCCGCATACTCGAGGCATCGATCGCGAATCTCCTCCAGCGTCGCCCCCGTGGGATGCACATCCCGGTGGGTCGAGTGCCAGAGACTGGGTTCGTTATCGAGCAGGTAGTGGCGAACGCCTCCAGAGGCCGAGGGGCCCCACTTCTGGATCAGGTGATCCACCCAAACGCCTTGGAACGCGGCGTCGGATAGCACATTGGCGTCGTTGGGATCGTTGCCGGTGACATACACCGGCGGTGAGCCCGCCGCTTTGATGCCATTACCGGCGTCCGCGAAGTAGGCTGCGTCATTGCCGGTCTGAGCGCCGTACTTCCGAATCGAGAAACTTGCGAGCTTGCCCCGATTGGGTCCGAGCTTCGCCGCCCAACCGATCATCGGCACGGTCACCATCGGGAGCGAAGCGGCATCTCGCGTTGACTGTATGAAGGCATCGGTCTCCGCCCCTGGGGTCGACCCCGCGTCCGCGATGCTCTCGAAAAAAAAGTCGGCGGCGTGGTTGTGGGCGTTGAGCTGCCAGTTGTAGCGGGTTTCTGAGTTCCCGCCCGAGCGGTTGAGCGGAACGTTCAACGCCTTCAACTGGGCAGTGCTGGCGAATGCGACCCCATAGACCTCTGGAGCAATGGAGTGACGGTGGTTCGCGACATTCACGGTGAGTCTCACGACCGAAGGCGGCGAAGGCGGCGCCCCGTCCAGCGCGATGTCATCCACGTAGAAAGTCGCCTGCGCCTTCCCTGAGCGATCTTGAATCCAGAAGCCGTCGAAGCCGGGCTGATTGGTGACGCCGAGTGAGGCGAGCGGCAGGCTGATCCTTTGCCACTGCGGAGTCAGCGCGGCGAGCAGCTTGGCGGTCAGCGCAGCGCCCGAGACCGTGGCCTGCACCTGAAGCAACTGACCGCCTGAAGTGCCGCCATGGATCCAGAAACTGAGATTCGTGTAAGACGTCGCCGGCTGGGCATCGTGGTGCAGGTAGAGGGCGGCGTACGCCGCCGGCGTGACTGCGATGGCATGCGATCCCGAGTGGACCTGGACCGTGCTGGCGTAGTCGAGCTTCGCCCAACCGTAGTCCTGCCAGCCGTTCTGGAGCGAATCGGAATAGGCAATCTGCTGGACCTGGGCCCGCAGTGACCACGCGCCCAGGAAAAACAAAAGACCCGCCACCGGGCGGACACCGAGCATTCTCAAATAGCCGTTCATGATTCGAATCCTTGCAACGAGGTGCCGCGAGCAAACCGCGTCCCAGGGGATTTGTCCCCGCTGAAATCTCCGCCCATACCCCAGGATCACCGAGGACCCAGGGTTCCCAGGTCGATCCACTGGAAGCCATCGAATAGGCGGGGGATTCCGCTTCGAGCCCAAGCTCGGGCTGCAGGACGTCCCCCACCCAGGGATCGTCGATGCGCGAATGCACCTCAGGCCCCGCGTGTTCGAGCGATTTCGGCGCATCGAGCCGATCGATGTTTCGGACCGGATTTATCGATTCAGGGGAATCCAGGAGGAGTGGTTAGAACCAACCCCGCCGAACACTCCGGCGAAAACAATGAAAACCAAAGCCTTTGCATTCGACATCGCCTCACCCACTCCCGGCATCCACAACGAGGAAAATGTCACCCGCGGTCCACGAATCCCCATCCTCCTCAAGCTGGCCTATACAGCCTTCATGGCGGTGCTGATTCCGGTCTATTGGAGGAACTACGGTCCAACCAACTTTCTCTACTTCTGCGACGTCGCCCTCCTGCTCACGCTCATCGGGGTGTGGACCGAGCAAAGCCTTTGGGTATCGATGTCCGCG
>JANXMD010000040.1 GCA_025354845.1 Verrucomicrobiota bacterium
CCCGAGCGACACCCTGAAATTCTACGAAAACCATCCGGGGCGGAAACTCGCCCAAGCCGCCCCCAAGGTGGAGACGGCCGTTCCCCTCGAAGGCTGGTGTTCGCTCAAGGACGTGAAGGAACCAGCGCTCCCCATTGACGATTCGGATGGCGGTTGCGATGGCTGTCCGGATTGCCCGGGTTACGGCGCCTGGTCGCGGGAACATCCAGCGCTCGAAATCCAGGAGGGCGACGCGATCACGGATTCCGCCGAGGCGTACTACCTGATGCGCCAGCGCGGGATCACCAACGTCATCGTGCTTGGGGTGCACATCAACATGTGTGTGCTGGGGCGTCCGTTCTCCATTCGTCAGATGGTCACCCAGGGGCAGAACGTGGTGCTCATGCGCGACATGACGGACAGCATGTACAATCACCGGAAGTCTCCGTGGGTCTCGCACTTTCGGGGCACGGAACTGGTGGCAGAGCACATCGAGTCCTACTGGTGCCCGAGCATCACCAGCGTCGATTTCCTAGGCGGCGAACCCTTCCGATTCAAGGCCGACCAGCCCAAGCACGTGGTGGTTGTCATCGGTGAAAATGAGTACCGCACTTGGGAAACCCTACCTGAGTTTGCCGCCCGGGAACTGGCCTGGCGCGGGTATAAAATCAGCTATGTCACCGCGTCCAATCGCGAAGGGGATGGTGAGTTCAGCAACTGGGAAGTAATTCCTCAGGCCGACCTGCTGGTATTCAGCGTGCGCCGTCGTCCGCCGCCCGCGGCGATGATGGCTGCGATCCGCGCGCATGTGGCGGCTGGAAAGCCCGTGGCGGGAATCCGAACCGCGATTCACGCCTTCGAGCTTCGCAATCAAACCGCCCCACCGGAGCGCGTGTGGCCCAGCTTCGACGAGGATGTCTTCGGGGCGGACTACCAGGATCACTACGGAACCGGTCCCGGGAAGTCCACCGTCGTGCGGCAAATCACCGAGACCGCGGGGAATCCAATCCTCAACGGGATAAATGCCACCTTCAATTCCACCTCGCATCTCTACCGCAGTCGCAAACTGAAGAACACCGTCACGCCGCTCCTGCGCGGGCAGACTGAGGATGGCACCTCGGAATCAGAACCGGTTGCGTGGGTGAACACCGCGGAGAACCGACGCGTGTTCTACACCTCGCTCGGCACCCCGGACGATTTCAAGAACGACGACTTTCGCCGGCTGTTGTTGAACGGGATTCTTTGGGCAATTGGCGACATCGTCCCGCCCTCCGCGGTCCGAAAGGCCGAATCCCCAAAGCCTCCAACAACTCCCACGGCGCCAACCAAGGCGGACGCCGCGCCTCAATTGGAACCCTGGTCACCGCAGCGCGCCGCCGCTTCGTTCCACACGCCGGACGATCTCGTATTCGAACAGGTGCTGGCCGAGCCGACTGTGACCCAGCCGGTGTTCCTCACCTTTGATTCCCGGCGGCGGCTCTGGGTGGTGGAGTTTCGGCAATACCCGCATCCTGCCGGATTGAAAATGGTGAGCCGGGACAACTTCTGGCGCGCCGTTTACGACAAGGTGCCTCCACCACCACCGAACCACTTCAAGGGCGCCGACCGGATCACCATCCACGAGGACACACAAGGGAGCGGTGTTTACGACAAGCACACCACCTTTGTGGATGGCCTGAACATCGCCACCAGCGTCGCCTTTTCGGACGCCGGCGTGTACGTGCTCAATCCGCCGTACCTGCTCTTCTATCCCGACCGCAATCACGACGATGTCCCGGACGGGGACCCCGAAGTGCTGCTTTCCGGATTCGGCCTGGAGGACACTCATTCGGTCGCCAACTCGCTGCGTTGGGGACCGGATGGGTGGCTTTACGGGTGCCAGGGATCCACGGTCACCGGCAACATCCTGGTCCATGGAGCGGACGGAAAGGCGCTGAATCCAAAACCGGTGTATTCACAGGGACAGAACATCTGGCGATACCATCCCTCAAAGCGCATTTATGAGGTGTTCAGCGAAGGTGGAGGCAATGCGTTCGGCCTTGAGCTGGATTCGGCAGGCAGAATCTTCAGCGGCCACAACGGCGGGAACACCCGTGGCTTTCACTATCAACAGGGCGCCTATCTGCAGAAGGGCTTCGACAAGCATGGACCGCTCTCCAATCCATACGCCTACGGCTATTTCCCAGCGATGCCGCATCCGGACGTGGACCGGTTTACCCACAACTTCGTGATCTACGACAGCGGCATTCTTGGGCCCGCGTACCAGGGCCGGCTGTTTGGTGTGGAGCCTCTGCAGGGGCGCGTCGTGATGAGTGAGCTGATTCCGGAAGGCGCCACCTTCCGCACGCGCGATGTCGGCTACGCGGTGACCTCTGAAGACCGATGGTTTCGCCCGGTGGACATCAAGCTCGGACCCGACGGCGCCCTTTACATCGCGGATTGGTACGACCGGCAGGTGAACCACTACCGCAATCACGAGGGCCAGCTCGACGTGTCCAACGGGCGCGTCTATCGGCTCCGGGCCCGCAACGCTCCCGCCACCCGCGCGCCGGATCTCTCGCGGTTGCCGTCGGACCGATTAGTCGCCCTACTGCAAAATCCGATCCGCACGCTCCGTCAGCAGGCACTTCAACTCCTTGCTGCACGTCAGGATCGTTCGGTGGTCCCTTCTCTGGAAGCGCTGCGGGAAGGTTCGTCGTCGCTGGAAGCCTTTTGGGCGTTGTATCGGCTCGGGTCCTGGAACGACACCGACGCTGTGAAGGGATTGGCTCACACCAATCCGCAGGTGCGTTCGTGGTCGGCTCGATTGATTGGCGATGAGCGTCGAATCAGCCCAGGATTGGCCCAGTCGCTAGAACGTCTCGCACTGACCGAGCCAGATCTCGAAGTTCGGAACCAGCTCGCGGCGACGGCTCGGCGTCTCCCCGCCGGCCCCAGTCTGGCCGTGGTGCGCGGGCTCCTCACACGGGATGCGGATGCCCGGGACGCCCGTCAACCGCTGATGCTCTGGTGGGCCATTGAGGAGAAGGTGGCGACCGATCCTGATGCCGTGCTCACGCTCTTTTCGGATCGGGAACTCTGGCGATCGCCCCTTGTTGAGGAGCATCTGCTCTCCCGGCTCATGCGACGTTTTGCGGCCAGTGGACGTCGCGAGGACCTCAACCGCTGCGCGAAGCTGTTCGACCTGTCGCCCGGCTCCGCCCAGACCGCGCGCCTGACGCAGGGATTTGAGGAGGCATTTCAAGGACGCCCGCTGGCTGGTCTCCCCGAAGAATTGCTGACCGCGATGGAACGTGCCGGAGGCGAATCGCTATTGTTGGCAGCCCGGCGCGGGAGGCCGGAATCCTTGTCCCAGGCGCTCGACGCCATCCGAAATGCGGCCATCGATGCCAATCGCCGACTCCAACTCATCCAAATCTTTGGCGAATTGCGCACGCCTGACGCGATTCCGGTCCTGCTGTCCCTCGCACGTGACGAGAAACGACTCGAACTTCGCTCCGCCGCCCTCGGCGCACTGCAACTGTATGCATCTGAACGGCTGGCAGGAGACATCCTCGCGCTGCTACCCGCGCTTCCCAGCCCGCTGAAGCCGGCCGCCTTTGGCATTCTTACCGCCCGCCCGGGGGCCGCGGAGGTCCTGCTTCAGGCGGCGGAGTCTGGACGCTTTCCCAAAGGAGAAGTGCCTTCCACCGTGGTGCGCCGATTGCAGTTGGTGCCAGGCAGCCGGTTCCAGGAGCGGGTCAATGTCCTCTGGCCGAACATCCATCCTGTGGGGAGTGTGGAATTGGAACGCGAAATCACCCGTCTGACCGGTGTTATCGACGCCACCACCGGCAGCCCGTATGCGGGCAAGAAGCTCTTTCTCAACCAGTGTGGGGGGTGTCACCGACTCTTCGGGAAGGGCGCAGAAGTGGGCCCCGATTTGACCGCCTACCCCCGTACCGACCTGGCGACTCTCCTCCTGAATGTGGTCCATCCCAACGCAGAGATCCGTGAAGGCTACGAGGCGTTTTCCGTGGAAACCCGTGATGGACGAACGTTGACCGGGTTTATCGCCGATCGCGACGGACAGACCGTGGTGCTCCGGACCCCGGACGGGCAGACGGTCCCACTCCCGCGTGCCGAGGTGGTGCGCCTGGATCCCGCGGGCAGTTCCCTAATGCCGGAAGGCCTGCTTTCTGGGCTGAAGGATCAAGAAGTCCGCGACCTCTTCGCCTACCTTCGCTCGACGCAGCCATTGAGCGACGGAAACTGAACCCGGCCGGATCGTTTTTGAACACCAAACCCCGTTTGCCGTCTGATTTCAAACTTGGAGGAAATACCTGAAACAAATACCCCCCACTGCTGCGTTCTAGGCAAGTCGCTGCGGTTTTTATGTAACGCAGCAGCCGAATTAGCCCACAGAGTGGTATGAACACGACCTTGACCGCCTCCAATTCCAGAAAATCCGGGACCGCCTTCACGCTGATCGAACTGCTGGTGGTGATCGGCATCATCGGAATCCTGGCCGCCATGCTCCTGCCCGCGCTGGCGAACGCGAAATCGAAGGCGAACTCCATCAAGTGCCTGAGCGATGAACGTCAGCTCGGCCTCTCGCTCACCATGTACGCGAGCGACCACGACGACCAGTTCCCCGCCCGCCGCGTGCACCCGGAGGCGTGGATGACCAAGCTGCTTCCCTACTACAAGGACGCAAACATCCTCAAGTGCCCTTCCGACGGATTCAGCCTCCTTCCGCCGGGGCTCTCGGTGGAGAATCGGGTCCTGCTGGCCCGGAGTTACATCATCAACGGCTTCAACGACTGGTTTCAAGGCAGCCTCAGTTCCAACGATTTCAAGATCTTCATGAACTGGCAGTGGACCAATGGCATGAAAGAATCAGCAATCCCGCTGCCGTCGGACACCATCGTCTTTGGTGAAAAGAAGAAGGGCTCGTCTCATGTGCACATGGATTTCAGCCAGGGGAACTCAGGCAATGACGTGGAGGAGATCAACCAGAACATGCATCGCTACAACGGCGGTGAGAAATCAGGGGGGTCGAATTTCGCCTTCGCCGACGGAAGCGCCCGGTTTCTGAGGTATGGCCAATCGGTGTCCCCGGTTAACCTGTGGGCAATCCGGGACGAGTGGCGCAATGCGCCGCCCAAGCTTCCCTGAGCCGAAGTCCCCTGCCTCACTTGCCACTCCTGCTCTCGCCGTCTGCATGAGATTTCTGCCGTTTTTCCGGCGCTGGATCCTGGTCATCGGATTCGGATGCCTTGGGCTTCAGGCCGGGGTGGTGATCAACGAGGTGATGTACCATCCGCCCGAAGACCGCGACGACCTCCAGTACATCGAATTGCTCAACGCGGGTCCCGGGCCGGTCAATCTCGAGGGATGGCATTTCAGCAAGGGCATCCAGGCCACGCTTCCCGCCACAAATCTCCCAGCCGGCAGCTTGGCCCTGGTGGCGCGCAATCCGATCGCTCTGACCGCCCAATATGGCCCCGGTCTTCCTGTGGTCGCCTCGTTCACCGGGCGCTTGAAACACGGGGGTGAAAAACTGGAACTCGTCGACGCCGCCGGCCATCGAGTCGATGGACTTCATTTCTCCGATCGGGCGCCGTGGCCTCAGGCGCCGGACGGTTTTGGCGCGTCGCTGGAGCGGATCCACCCAAGCGCTCCTGGCGACGCCCCAGCCAGTTGGGCCGCCTCCCGCCTCCCCGAATTCTCCAAGCCCGCCGGAACTCCGGGCCGCGCCAATTCCGCCGCCCGGCCGCAACCCCTCCCCGGCATTCGCGACGTTACCTCCGGCGCCGCGGTTCCCGGAAGTCCCCTGAAAGTCTCCGCCCGATTGACCGATTTGGCGGGAATTCAGTCGGCGGAATTGCGGGTGCAGGTCATCGAGACCCAGGCACCAATGCCGGAAACGATCCTGCCGCTCACGCGCACTTCAGGCGACGCCCGGGATGGGGTGTATCAGGCGGAAATTCCGGCCGCCGCCTCGGGCCGGCTGATTCGCTATCGGGTGCACGTGGTAAACACCAAGACCGCCGAGCGCTGGGCGCCGGACCCCGAGGATCCCCGGGTCACCTTTTCCGCGATCGCCCTGGTCAACACCAACCGGGGCGCGGTCGCCATCGGTCAACTCCTCCGTCTCGGCGATGCCGGTGCCCTGGGACACACTCATTTTCGGAGTCTGAACAACGCGCCCGTGGCCAACCGCGGTAAGGCGGCCTTCGTTTGGATGCCCACCAACGGCGGGCCGGTCCAGGTGTTCGATCACCTGCGCATCACGCGACGCAGCGGCGGCTACAAAGTCCGGTTGTTCAAGGACACACCCATCGAGGAGATGACCACGCTTAACGTCATCTTTGAGGGCGATCCACGCTGGCTGCTTTCCGAGCCCCTTTCCTACGAAGTTCTCGAGCGCGCCGGGGTCGCATCGCCGCGAACCGATTTTGTCCGGCTGTGGGTGGATCACCGGGCGGTGGGCTACCACCTGATTGTCGAGCAACCCAACAAGTCCTTCCTCCGTCGCATTGGCCGGGACGAGACCGGCGCGGTGTACAAAGCGCTTTGGTATGGCAACGGGCTCGTCGAGCAGAACGAAAAGAAGACCCGCTTGTACGACGGTCATGCCGACCTGGTGGAGCTGATCGAAGGACTCCGGACCACCCGCGGTCCGGCGCAGTGGAAATGGATTCAGGACCGCATCGACGTGGACCAGTTCTGCAACTACTACGCCGCCTGTCAGTGCATTCAAAACTGGGACGGGTACTTCAACAACTACTTCGTCCACCACGACCTCAAAGCCGGCGGCAAGTGGACCATCATTCCCTGGGATGAAGACAAGACGTGGGGCTACAACGACGAAGGTTCGCGAAAGTTCGACTGGTACACCATGCCTCTGAGTTACGGGATGGCCGGCGACAAAGATCCTGCTGACGGCATGTTTGCGATTAAGACGCAGCCTTGGGGCGTCAGCTCCTGGTGGCGTCCAGGCGGCTATTTTTCGGCCCCGCTGCTGGCCAATCGGGACTTCCGTCCCCGCTTCCTGAATCGCCTCCGTCAGGTAAACTCGACCGTTTTCACCGAAGCTGTTTTCCTGCCCATCATCGCCAATTTGGAACGGCGGCTCGAGCCGGAGATTCGCTTCCGGGCCGAAGCCAATCGCAACGATCCCGCCCACGAGTTGCGGGAATTCCGCCAGAACATCGAGAGCCTACGACGCCAGTTGAAGGAACGTCATGCGTTCCTCGAACGCGAGCTGGCCAAGGTACCCTGAAGCGGGAACGGCGGCGCCCGCGGGCCACAACTATTCCCCAGTCCGATGGAACGACGGAATCGACGCCGTTCGCTTCCGAAGGCACCGATTTCTTGCCTCTTCCCGCCAGCTGCCGGCTATCCTCGCTGCCCCGATGGGAGACGTTCAGCTCAATGACGCCTTTTTTCAGAAGACCGCCGGCTGGGAAGCTGTCCAGCACGCCCGCGCCCTGCTGGGTGCGGGCAAAGTGTTGTCGTCAAATTGGACGCCCCCCATGCTCAAGGGGGTGGTTCAGGGAGGGGACACCAGTTATCGCGCGGGTTTGGTGATCCGGAGTGCCTTCGATGTCGAAAACATCTGTACCTGTCGGCAATCCCGGACGGACGGAACCATTTGCGCCCATTCCGTGGCGGTCGGTCTGCATCACCTCAAGCCATCCACTCCAGCAACGCCGCCCCCGCCGTCAACCCCGCGTCCAATTTCAGGAACCGCGCCGGCAAAACACGCTCCGGCATCGCCGATCTCAAACCGCGATCCTCAAAAACTCCGTCGGGATCCGATGGGAATCGAGCTATCGATCCAGATTCTCTTTCCGCCAAACCTCGCCGACGCGCTTAAACGCGAAAGAGTGATGCTCGTCTTCGAGGGCGTCACCGCCTCAGGACGCGCCCCGCTAACCCAGTACGTGGCACGTGGCACCTTCGCCTTGGATGCCATCGATCTCCGGTTGCTCGAGGCGGCCGAATTGATTCTCGGCGGGGACAGTCCTGGAATGGTTCAGTTGACCGTCCGCGATTTCGCGTCACTGCTGCCGGCGCTCTGCGGACATCCACGACTGACCATTGGCCGCGGCCAGGCCATTCAGGTGCTCGACACCCCGGCTCCGCTGGGACTTAAGGCGGATCTCAACTCCCTTGGGGAAATCGTCATCCGGGCCTCTTCACGCGATGTGGCCCCGGTGGTGTTCGGCGAGGGCGACCGCGGCTGGTGTTACACCGGGACCACTTTCCGCCCCTATGCGCTTTCCAGTGAATTCCGTGCCGTCCTGGTGCAGGAGCGAATCATACCTCGTCTTCAAGTCCCCGCGTTTCTTTCCGCGACCTGGCCAAAGTGGCTGGCGGCCGGTGGCGTGGAAGCGTCGTTCCGCGTGGAGGAGTTTGAATTCACGCCCCAGGCACCGAAGATTCTCCTCAGCCTCGCGGGAGGCCTCGCTCAATTGAGCGGTACACTTCAATGTGCGTATGGGCCGCGCATCATGACCCTGGGCGTCACCTCCGCGGCTGAAGCCGCCTGGATGCCCGATCTCACGCATCCAAAGCGATACGCCACTCGCGATCCCGGAGCGGAACAGGCGGCCATCCAGCGGCTGCGGCAGTCGGGGTTTTCCGGTCCCAATGGGGAGGGACGCTGGCAGTTGCTCGGGCAGGACCGGGTGCTCGCGTTTTTTGCGCGGACCTATCCGCGACTGGAGCGCGACTGGAGCTGCACGCTCGAAGAACGGCTGGATCGCAGCACGCGCGCCAATCTGGAACGGGTGGAACCCAAACTCCGGATCGTTCCGAGCGGCGAGCAATGGTTCGATCTGGAGGTGCAATACGCCACGGCCAGTGGCGAAACGTTCTCTGCCGCAGATATCCAGCAATTGCTTCGTGGCGGCGGACGAAGGTTGAAGAACGGACGCATGGCGCTTCTGGATACGGGTGCCGTTGAGGAATTGCAGGAGGTATTGCTCGACTGCGCCCCCGACCAATCGGGCGGTCCCGTGCAGCGGTATCGGATGTCCCAGTCGCAGGCGGGGTTCCTCGACTCTTCCCTGCGGGATCAGGGATTGGCCGTCGCGGCGCCTCCTGCCTGGCAGGATCGGGTACGACAACAAACCGGTCAGGCCACCCTTACCTGTCCGCTCCTCGGCTCGCTTGAGTCCGTACTCCGTCCGTATCAGCGACACGGCGTGGCCTGGTTGCAATTCCTCCGCGACAACGGATTTGGCGGGATCCTCGCCGATGAAATGGGTCTCGGAAAAACGCTTCAGGTGCTGGCCCTCCTGCGCTCCGTCTACGATCGGAGGATCAACGGAACCCGTCCCTCGCTGGTAATTTGCCCTACCTCACTGGTGTTCAACTGGGCGGCGGAGGCGGAACGGTTCACTCCGGAACTCCGGGTTCGCGTGGTTCATGGACCGCAGCGGAAGCGCGATCTCGAAAACCTCGCGGACTCCGATCTGATTCTCACCAGCTATGCCCTGGCTCGGCGCGACGCCGCGGCCTACCGCGCACTGGAACTCGACACCCTGGTGCTGGACGAAGCTCAGCACATCAAGAACCGCTCCACTCAAAACGCAAAAACCGTGAAGAGTTTCCACGCGGCCCACCGCCTGGTGCTCACCGGCACGCCGCTGGAGAATTCGGTCGGTGATCTGTGGAGTCTCTTCGATTTCCTCATGCCGGGATACCTCGGTACTGCCGACGACTTCCGCGACCGCTACGAGCTCGCCATCACCCGAGACAAGGATGCCGGAGCGCTGCAACGACTGGGTCGGCGGATCCGGCCATTCCTGTTGCGGCGTCTCAAACGCGACGTGGTGCAGGAGCTTCCCCCGAAGCTGGAACAAATCGCCTATTGCGAACTCACCGAAGCGCAGTCCGCTGTGTACCAGCAACTGCTCGCCCACACCCGAAAGGAAGTCCTGGAAGCCACCGGCGAACAGCAACTCGCGCGCAGTCGCATGCTGGTGCTGACCGCACTGCTGCGTCTCCGCCAGGTTTGCTGCGATCTGCGCCTGCTTAAACTCGAGCCTCAAACCAACGCGGATTCGTCGGCGTTGGAATCCGCCACCAAGTCCGTCGAGCCAGGCGGCAAGGTTCAGCTTTTTGGTGAACTGCTCGACGAAGTCCTGGACGGCGGTCATCGGGTGCTGGTTTTCAGCCAGTTCACCTCGATGCTCGCGCTGCTGGAGGAGGAGTTGACTTCACGCGGGGTCGCCTCGTGCCGACTCGACGGATCCACCCGCGACCGAGGCGCCGTCGTGGGGAAATTCCAATCGGATGCGTCAATTCCAGTCTTTCTCATATCACTCAAGGCCGGCGGAGTCGGCCTGAACCTCACCGCGGCCGACACGGTGATCCACTTCGATCCCTGGTGGAATCCCGCCGCCGAGGATCAAGCCACCGACCGCGCCCACCGAATCGGCCAGACCCGCGTGGTCACCAGCTACAAGCTCATCACCCGCGGCACGATCGAGGAAAAGATCCTCAACCTGCAGAGACGGAAGCGAGAAATCATCGAAGCCGCACTCAGCGGCGAGGAGGCGTTCACCGCTGGTCTCTCCTGGGACGAGATCCGCGAACTGCTCGCCTGAACGCGCGGAAGTTCCGACCCGCCCCATCCGCTTGACCCTACGCGGCGCGATGCCACATCGTTGCCCCATGCCCTCGCGTCGCGTCGCTTTCACTTCACTCCTGTCTTTGGCCACCGCCCTCTCCATCGGGTCCGCCTTTTCGCAGGAGTTTGAAGACCATCCGAACGATCCCAAGTTCGCCCCCTTTCATCCGGTGAAGGCGCCCGCGACGGCGGAACTGCTCATCCGCAAGGGAGACCGCCTCGCCATCATCGGGGACTCCATCACGGAGCAGAAAATGTACTCCCGCGTCATTGAGACCTACCTGGCGGCCTGCCATCCGGAACTCGGAGTTACGGTGCGCCAGTATGGCTGGAGCGGCGAAACAGCAGAGGGATTCAAGAACCGCATGGTGCAGGATTGCCTGCGTTTCAAGCCCACGCTGGCGACCACCTGCTACGGCATGAACGACCATCGCTACACGACGTTCGATCCGAAGAATGGCCAGTGGTATCGTGACAATCAGGAAGCCATCGTCCACGCCTTCAAGGCCGCCGGGACGCGGTTCGTGCTGGGATCGCCGGGTTGCGTCGGGCCGGTGGTGCCGTGGAGCAAGTCGAGCTCGGAGGCGATGAACCTGAATCTTTGCGAGCTTCGAAACATCGACCTCGAAATCGCGCGGCGCGAAGGCGTGGTGTTCGCCGACGTGTTCTGGCCAATGTTCGTTGCCGGATGGAAGGCCACCAATCAGTTCGGACCTTCCTATGCGATCGCCGGCAAGGATGCGGTTCATCCCGGCTGGGCGGGCCATGTAGTCATGGCCACCGCCTATCTGAAGGCGCTGGGCCTCGCCGGTGGCGAGATCGCGACGCTCAACTGGGACCTCTCGACCGGCAAGGCCAGCGCCTCGGCCGGTCACCAAGTGGTTTCATCAACCCCGGGAGCGCTGACGGTCCGCAGCACGCGCTTTCCCTTCTGCGCCGCCCCCGGCGAGTTGAAGGACGACAATGCCATCCGATCCGGAATGGCCCTGACCGACTTCCAGAACCAATTCAACCGCTTCCGACTGATTGCGACCCACGGAGCGGCCCGGACGTACACTGTGACCTGGGGCACCGAGTCCCACACCTTCACTGCCGAACAGTTGGCGGCAGGCATCACGCTACCGGCGGAATTCGTGCATACCCCGTTCGATGAGGCGTTCAAGAAGCTGGATGAGGCAGTGGCCAAGAAGCAGGCCTACGAGACCCGCCAGATCAAGACCCTGTTCCACGGCGATGAAGGCAAGGCGGAGATGTCGGGAACGGTCGCACTCACGGAGAAGGTGCGGAAGCCCCTGGCGGCCGCCATTCGGGCCGCGCAGGTGCCGGTGACCCATTCGCTGCAGCTCACCGCGAACCCGTAAACGGCGGCGCCACCGACGGACTCGCGGGATTCAGGAATGCGCCGGCTTCGCGGACTCGGCCTGAGCCGTCGCGGCTTTCAAGGGGGCGAAATTCCCCTCTTCACAACAGACGACAAACGTCTCGGTCTCGGTCTTGAGCTCCTGCCACCGCTTGCGAATCGCCTTGGCCTCGGAGGCGTTGATGTGGCTGTCGGCCGCGGCCGTCGCGATCACCGCGAGGAGGTCCGCAAATTCCTGGACGATCCGGTTGGTGGCCGGAATGAGGTGATCGGGGCGCTCGGTCTGCGTGCGCGGATTCTTGATGAAAAAGCCACCAGCACGATGGCAGAGCCACTGCAGAATGCGCGGATCCTTGGTGCTTTGGTACAACTGGTCGACGCGCTCGAGGGGATTGGTCCCCGAAGTTCCCGTGTCGGGATTCTGGGGCTCGGCCCACTTGTAGATCAGCGAGAGCGACAGATCGAGATCGGCGGCGATCTGCTTGGCACTGGTGTTGGCCAAGACCTCCCGGAGCACTTCGTGGGACTGCATGGGGAGAGCCTG
>JANXMD010000082.1 GCA_025354845.1 Verrucomicrobiota bacterium
AGGCGGGCCACGTTGGCCGCGGCAGCCCGGAAGCGCTCGGGACCACTCTGCGATTCATGATGCACGACCACGCTCTTCGGCTGATAAACCAGTCGGCCGCCGGTCGCGCCCAGTCGCAGGCAGAGATCCACATCCTCGTACCCATTCCAATAACCCTCGTCGAATCCACCGGCGGCCTCGAATGCCGGGCGTCGGATCAGTAGGCAGGCCGCCGTCAGAGCTTGGTACTCTGTGGCAATATTGACCGCCGGATCTTTCGAACGGCGACGATAGAAGATGTGCCGCGCTAGGAGCGGATCGGGCTGCTGGCGATCATCGAAGAGAGCCACACCAGCATGCTGCACGGTCTCGTCAGGAAACAGCAGCTTGGACCCAACACCGACGACGGTGGAATCGATGTCGAGCGTCTGAAGCATCGCCTCAAGCCAGCCGTCGCGTGGTTCGGTGTCGTTGTTCAGGAACAGCAGCTCGCGGCCGGTCGCGGTGGCCGCACCCTGGTTGCAGGCGCGGGCGAATCCGGAGTTTTCAAGGTTCGTGCAGACCTTCAGCCACGGATGCGTTGCCACCTCCGTTCTGAGGAATTCAGCGGTTCCGTCGGTGGAGCCGTTGTTCACCACCACCACCTCGTAGCTGCCGGCCGGGGTGTGAGCTTCGACGGCTTTTAGGCACTGACGGGTCAGATCCAGCCGGTTGAACACCGGAATCACGATGCAAACCCGGGGTGACGCGGCAGAATCCGGTACCGTCGAGATCGCGGCGGGGAATTCCTCCTCAATCGCCACGGCAGGCCGCAGCGCGCGACCCCTCGCCAGGAGCGCTTTTTCGTAGCCGGCCAGCGTTTGCTCGGCCACCGCACGCCAAGTGTGGGTGTGACGGAAGAGCTCTCCCAGCCGCGCCCGCTTGGCGGAGTCGACAGTGTGGTTGCGGTGCGCGTGGATCACCGCTTCGCGGATCGAACCGACATCGGCGGGGTCACAATAGTAGGCGTCGTCGCCAAAGTATTCGCGCTCGGAGGTGCGGTTGCTGACGGCGAGCGAGCAGCCGGAAAGGGCTGCCTCGATGTTCACAAACGCCGCGCATTCCATCCAGCTGGGCAGCGCATGCACCCGAGCCGCGCGGTAGGCCGAGGCGAGCTTCTCGTGGGACAGGTGTTCAATGAACAGCGTGCCGCGCGGCGCCTGACGCTGACAGAGACGCAGGTAGTTTCGGTCGTAGTTGCGGCCAACCACCACCGCCGGGAGGCCGGTGTCGCGGAGCGCGTGCAGCAGCATGAGCTGGTTCTTGCGCGGTTCCACCAGACCGACCGTGAGTACAAAATCGCGGACCTTGTACGTGTCCACAAACCAGTCCGGGGTCGCGGTGTCGAACACACGGGTCTCGGCCGCATTGTACACCACGGTGTGCGGCACCGAGACGCCCAGGGTCTTACGGAGATTCGCCATCTCCAGCTCGCTCTGCGGCAGGAGGTGGTCCACACGCTCGAGGATTTGACGTTGATAGGCCTCGTAGCCGTGGTAGTTCGGCTCGGCCGGACTTGAGCGGCGGCGCCCGTTCACCAAAAGACGGTCGTGGGCAAGCTGAGCCAACCCCTGTTCGATGGCCTCGGGCTGGGCCGCGGAAAACACATGCGGAACCGCCGCGTCGGCCCAGGCCTTTTCGGACATGTCCCAGTAGATCGTGGACAGCACGATCGGAATGTCGGGCGCCAGGCTGCGGATTGCCTTGATCTGGGGCAGGGTCTGGTGCGGGAACCAGAGATTCCAGACGTGGACCAAATCGTAGCCACGCGGATCGGGACGCGGCGTGCAACAGACGTCCACCTCCACACCCAGCTCCAGCAGGTACTGCCGGGTCTTCTTGATCTGGTGCATGTCGCCGCCCGCGACGCGGGACTCGAAGGAATTGACCATCAGCACGCGCAGCCGCGGGGTGGTGCGCGTGGTGCCGACCTGGGCCACCGACACCTGGTCTTCGCCAATGTGATCCGACCGATCGTTCGGCCGGCCGGCCTGAACGCAGGCGCCGGGGGGCGTTGTCGCCGACGACGACGTGAAGCACTTGGAGAGCTCCAGATCACCGGCATGCAGCAACAGGCCGCGCCGCGCGACGGACGATGCGATGGCGGGTTGGCCGAGATCGCAATACACACGGGACAAGGCCCGGCAGGCGCCGAGATTGCCCGGGGCGAGATTGAAAACCGAGTGAAGAGTGTCGGCCGCGTGGCGCGGTTTGCCATCGCGCGACTGGGTGGCGGCGACCTTCAGAAATTCTTCCACGACACCGCCCAGTTCCGAGGAGCCGGCGAGCCGTTTGAGGTCGTCATAAACCGACCGCGCTGGCGAAACCGCGGCCGGCGTCGGGACGGGCAACCTTCGCGGAAACTCCGTCGGCGCCGGAGCACCCAGCATCAGCGTGGAGGTATTGCCGTCATCGGGAAGACACCGCCCCTCACGCGACAATTCCAGCCCGCGTTCCAGGACTTCAAAAATGTCGGAGCCCCACTTGCCGTACATTTTCCCCCCGTTGCCCTGCTGGTTGGAAATGGCAGCCCTCGAACGCGCCAGGCCGTTGTTCAGCTTGTGAACCACACCGACGTGGCCCTCGTAGAGAATCTCATAACCCGCCACCGCAAGCGCGATGTGGTGGTCCGGATCGTCAAACTGGCTCGGGCTGTACCGCACATCAAAGAGCCCGCAGCGGGCGAAAACGTCGCGGCGATAGAGATTGCAACAACCGCGAACGTGGATCGCCCGCGCCAGGTAGTCCGCCTGCCCCAGATCCGCCTCATCCTCGTGGCCGAAGAGTCCCGGGAAGTGGCGGTAAGGGCCGCATTGGATGCTTCGATGTGCGTCGTCGTTTAGAATCTTGGGTCCGATGCAACCGGCGAACGGACGGCGCACAAAGTCCCGGACCATTTCCTTCAACCAGTTCGATGGAAGGAGGATGTCGTCGTCGAGTCGGGCGACGAGATCTCCGGTGCCCCGACTCACGGCCCAATTCAATCCGACGGCGGCGCCGGTGTTCACCGCGAGGCGCGAAACTTCGACAGGATAGGGATACTCTTTCTGAAGTGACGCGAGATACTCCCCAGTGCCGTCGGTGCTCGCGTTGTCGGCGATGTACACACGAATGCGGTCCTTCGGATAGTCCGTCTTGGCCAGGCTCTCCAGGCAGCGACGCAACAACGGGAGCGTATTCCACGTGACCAGGCAGCAATCCACGGAGGGAGCTTCCGATCCCGGACGATAGCGCATCGGCTCGCCAATCTGCCAGCAGAGCTCCGTATTCCCATAGAGCCGGCGAATCTCGTTTAGGTCGGGCTGGAAGGGATCCCAACCCCATTTCTTCTCCCAGAGGGGCGCCTTGATCTTCATGGCCGCCTCGCGGGCCTGCCAGGTGACGGCACGAATCATCGGCTCGGCCTCGGCCACGGGATTCATGCTGATCGGTGCCCAGGCACGGCTGTAATGCACGCCGGTGACTCCGGTGTGGATGAAAACCTTGAACTGGTGAAACCGCACACCCACACAGAAATCGTCGTCGTCCATCCACGCCGGTCCGAATGCGGGATCCAATCCACCCACCGCCTGGATCGCGGTCCGACGATAATAGGCGAGCGCGCCGGAGACTGAATCCACCTCGCGGATGGCGCCGCCCGTTGTCTCCACCGCAAAGGCGTTGCGTTCCCGATGAAGCGGGTGCATGCCCACGCCAGTGATCAGGTTGCGTCCCTCCGACTGGATTCGGCCATCCGGGAAAACCAACCGGCCACCCATCACGCCAGCGGCGGGACGCAGGCGCATCGCCTCGGCGAAACACATCAGCCAGTCCGGCGTGTCGACCAGGACATCGGCGTGGAGCCGGACAACGTCCGCGCCACCCGTGGCGGCAAAGGCGGCATTCAGCGCTCGGGCGACACCGTCGCGTTCCTGGTGCAGAACCCGAACCCCGGGAAACTCGCGAAGGATGGCGGCGGTTCCGTCCGTGGAGCCGTCGTCAACGACCACAAGCTCCCAGTCCGGGTACTGCGTCCGTTCAAGGACGGCACGCAAACATGCAGCAAGGGTCGCCTCCTCGTTGTGGACAGGGATCACCACGGCAATCCGCGGCAGCCCCGTGGAGACGGCCACAGGGGTTTCAGGAATGGAAACAGGGGAAAGGCTCATGACGGGTCAGCAGGTGGTCTGTTGTTCTTCCAGGACCCGTTCGGCGAGGGTCAGTGCCCGCGCGATCGCCTGGTCCATGTCGTAATAACGGTACTCACCCAAACGGCCGCAGATCATCACTCCGGGGAGCGCGGCTGCCCGCCGACGATAGATCTCATAGAGCGCCCCGTTCGCCGTGTCCGGGAAGGGATACTCATAACGGTCGCTGTCTTCGGGAGTGGTGGTGATCTCACGGGTCAACAGGGTCCCGCGAATCTGGGCCGCGAAGGTGTGGGGCATCATGTGTTTCCACTCCAAAGTGCGGATGTGCGGGCCATTGGCCGGGTCCGGATTGTTCACCTGACCACACGGCTGCGCGTACTCGACACCCGGCAGGTATTCGTGAACCCGCTGTTGTCCCCGATACACCAGCTTGCCGATGTCGTAGTCAAAGAACTCGTCAATGGGCCCGGTGAAGATCAGCTGCTTGCGCGCGCGATAGGCGGTGCGGTTCTTCAGGTAGTCGCATCCGGTCACCACCGGGATCCCGTGGATCAGGTTCCGCGTGAAGTCGGCGTACCCTTCGATCGGCAGGCCCTGATACTTGTGACGCATCAGTCGGGGCTCGTCGTCGAGACGCACATCGAACCGCCGTGCCAGCGTCGGCGAAAGCGAACGGGCGGAAACTCCCCACTGCTTCTCCGAGTAGCCCTTCACGAACTTCTCGTAGATCGGACGTGGCATCATGGAGAGCGATGCCTCCTCAAAATTGGTCGGTGATCCCTGGAATCCGGGCTGCCAGCGTTCGCCGATGGTGCGACGGATGTAACTGCCGGCGACGGGCCAGTTCTCGTTGTGGCCATCCACCCAGGTCTTGAGCACCGCCTCGTAGGGAAAGAACGAGGCGAAACGATTCACAAACTCCCAGAGGCGCTCGGAACCGGTCCGGAAGTAGTGGGGGCCGTAGGTGTGAACCCGAATCCCACTCGGATGGGCATGATCGTGGACGTTGCCGCCCACGTGCATCCGCCGCTCAAGAATCAGCACCTCGCTGCCGGCGTCCTGTAGGCAGCGGGCGATGGTGCCGCCCGTGAGCCCGGACCCCACGATCAGATAATCCGCAGTCAATACCATGACGTCCTCCAGATGCGGATCCACGTCGCATGTCCCCCAGGAGTGGGGGTCAGCCGGCAAAGTCTGCACGGATGACCGGAGAGGCCTCGGCAGAATTGTGCCGAATTCCTCAATAACAGCCGGATTTTGGCGACTGGATCCATGTTCAGACTCACTGAGCAACCGGTATGCCAGCGGGCATTTCTCCTGACGCGCCGGGTCAGACCGCAGAAAATCGTCCGCATCCACGGGCAGAAGAAAGGGTCCCGATTCCTGCGAATCGAGACCCTTTATACACTCCTGTCGGCGTGCGGCGCCGATGGGAAAATCTGGAGGCTCAGACGGCGAGAAGCCGTGCGGCACGGTTGGGATCCAGCATACCGAGCGACGCGAGTGCGGACTCGGGTTTGGAGAGCATGCGTGCGATGGCGGAAGCGGTCATCTCGGGCACCTGGAGCGCGTTGAGGGTGCCCAGAGTCTCGACGGCAACCGTAAGCGCCGGGGCGACTCCCTGCGTAGCGTCGCCAGCCGGACGGATCGCAGCCCGATTTCCCACCGGGGGCGGCAGTTTCGGTAGGCGGGTTTCAATAATCATGGAACGCGGCAAGGAACTCAGGAAACGGGCAAGACGGGACAACTGGAGACGGTAGCGGAAGTCTTGAGCGGAATCCGGGGGAGCGGAATTCGACCGGGCGCAAGCGCCTGCTGGTTGTTCCGTTGAATCTCGAGATACACCTCCTCGCGGTGAACAGGCACGTCCCCGGGTGCCTCAATGCCGAGTTTAACCACATCGCCGTCGAGGCGGACCACTTTGACCGTGATGCGGCCATCAATGATCAGGCTCTCGCCCAGCTTTCTCGAAAGAATGAGCATGCCTCAGGATCCCACAGGCAGCGGGTGCTGGAGGTCAAGTCCAAGAGCGTTCACGGGGATTACCTGTTTACCCGTCATCGTGTGGCGATTGAGCACAATGGGTCCCTTGAGATTGACCGTGGACTTCCCATGGGTGCGAACCGTGACGATGTTGAGGAGCAACGCGTCGTCGGGCGATTCGAGCCCGATGCACTCCACATCCTGGAGCCCGATGTCCGGATAGTAGTTGCAGGTCACGGCGTCCGGCTCGACCACCACGAAGGCGAGGCGCGGGTTGTCCACGACCTGGAGCCACTGGAAGGGCTCCTCGCCGGGAACCGAGATTAACACCCAGTCCGTGTAGCTTTCGAAACCGAGAATTCCCGCCGGCAGGTGCACCGGGACTTCGGTGGAATGGGTGACGGCATTCATTGCCGGTTGAATGAGGGTGGCAGTCATATCGGGTATGAGAAGCAGGCCGCGTACCAACAAAAGTTCACGCCTTGCAGCAGCGATCTTTTTTGGTCGGTCAGGGACGGCAGCCGGGAATTCATGAGGTTATTGGAGATAGTTGAGCAACGAAAGGTTGAGCAGCTTGGCGCCGCTCTGGAGGGCGACCTGGTAGGCAGTCTGGGTCCGGGTAAGATTGGTCAGTGTCTGGGCAAGATCGACTCCGTTTACCGAGGCCTTCAACTGATCCAGCATCTGGGATCGGCTGGAGTTGGAACTCGAGGCCATGTCCAGCCGGGCAATGGTCACCGCATTCTGGCCAAGCTGATCGATGAGATGATTGCCGTCGGCGATGAGTGACCCGGAATCGGCGGAATTGATGGCGGTGACGTTGCCCGCGCGAAGATGATCTCGGAGGGAAATTAAGTGGGCAAAGAGATCGGCGCCCGAACGGCTGTCGGCCAAGAGGCCGGTGGTTCCCGATCCGGTCGAGTTGCTTCCTGGAACGCGGACGCTCAGGGATTCGCCCTGGGTGATGTCCACCGCACTGTCACTGGCGTTGCCTTGATAGGTGACTCCGGTGATGTCGCCGGCGCCATTCCGCGTTGCAGTAAAGGGGACCTGCCGGGTGTTCGTTCCGCCAAAGAGATAACTGTCTCCAAGCTTTGCGTTTGAGTTGTTCAGCGTTTGTTCGATCAGCTGGTTCACTTCGGTCGCGTATTGCGCCAGATCCTGTTGACCGTTCACACCGACCGACCGGGTCGCGATCTCGGCGGCGCGATCCGCGATCTTCTGCAAGGAATGGATGGACCCCTGGCTTGCGGTACTGAGATCGCGCTGCGTTGAAACGTTCTTCGCAAACTGTGCGAGCTGATCCGATTCCGCGCGGGAATCGAGGAGGCGCTGCGCGGCAAGAGGATCTTCGTCGGCCGAGCTGATTCGCTGCCCGGAGGAAGCCTGGCGTTGAAGCCGGACCTGGGCCGAGCTGAATTCGCCCAGTTGGCCGATGATCGACTCGCTCAATGCATTGAAGCTAACCCTCATGATTCTTAGCGTCCAAGGTTGATGACGGTATCGAGCATGGTGGCCACGGTGGACATCAGTCGGGCGGAGGCTTCATAGGCCTTCTGATATCGCGTGAGGTCGGACAACTCCTCGTCCATGGACACGCCACTCATCGAGCTGCGTTGCGTGCCGAGCAGATCCGTCACGGACTTCTGATCGGCAATGCCCTGCGTCACCGACGACAGGGAACTGCCGATCCCGCTCACCGCCGCAGAATACCGCTGGCTGAAGGTGATACCGCCAAGAGCCGTCTGCGTTTGGTCGGCGAGCGAGGCGAGCGAGCGAGCCACCTGGTTGTCTCCGGCATTCCCAGAAGATCCGGATGCCTGCACTTTGGACGGGTCGGCAATCAGCGTGCCATTCACCTGAATGTCCGCTGCGGTCGAGCCCGTGAAAAAGGGGTTGCTGCTGGTGCCGTCGAGCGCAAATCCGGGCGTGTGCAGGGTGTTGACCTGGGTAATGAGGTTTGACGCCAGCGTGTTGATCGTTGACCGGAGATCCGCCACCGCGCCGTCGCGCGCCGTCATCGTACCCACCAACTGCCCGGAAGTTGGGGACAGCACCGTCCCTGCGGTCTGAGCACGAAGGCCGAGCATGCCGGAGCCGGGATCGTAGGCCTGCAATTGGTCGGAGACCGTGGCCTCGCTGACCAAGGTGACGCCGCCGATGCTGATATTCACGCCGCCCGAGATGCCGGTGGAGACGTCGAATTTCACCAATGTACTGAGGGCCTCGAGCTTTTGCTGTCGAGAATCGCGAAGGTCATTTGCCAGGCCGGCGGAGCCGGACTCCGAACCCTCGATCTGCTGGTTCAGTCGAGCGATGTTCTGCAGCAGAGTGTTCGCCGAACTCACGTCCTGCGTCAGTTGCGTGTTCAATTGCGACTGAAGATCCCCAAGGCGTTTGTCCACCGCGCGGAACTGGCCGGCCAGGCTGACCGAGTTCTGAACCACGGTCTGGCGGGCCGAGAGGTTGCTGGGATCTGCGGAGAGCGACTGCCACGAGTTGAAGAAGCTGGAAAGTTTCGCCGACAACCCTGCGATTGGGGTTCCGTTCGCGTCGAGCTGTTCGCCCAAGGACGACTGCGCGGTCTGAAGGGCATCTTGCTGTGCGGAAAGGGATCCCGTGGTTGACGATTCGGATACGATATTGTCGTCGAGGATCTGATTCCGAATGGCCGTCACCTGGGCCACCTCCACGCCACTGCCAACGGATCCCACGGCGGTCTGGATCGGTGCGCTGGTCTGTAGCAGCACCCGCTGCCGGGTGTACGCCGGGTTGTTGATGTTGGCGATGTTGTGGCCCGCGACCTCGATCGCCTGCTGATTGGCCAGCAGGGCGCGTTGACCGAGGTTCAGGGTGGCGAAAAGTCCGAGCATGGCGGTGGTGGGTCGTGCGAGCGCTCAGCCCACGGCCTCGTAAATGCCCCGGGCCGGCAAGGTGAAGCCGGGGCTGGTTCCATTGACTCCATACACCGCACCGGTGTTGCCAATGTCTGGCGCCAGGGAGCGGATCAATCGCTGCATCAGGTCCATCGAGCGGGTGAGCAGCAGATGATTCTGCCGGGTGCGCTGCTGCACGCGGAACAGCAGTTGGTTGTTCTCATCCACCAGAGCATGGAGCAGTCCACGGTATTCGCCCGGAGTCAGGCCAATCAGTTCGGCGAACGGGCATCCGGGCGGGCAACCCAGCTCCTGCGCCAGAGAGCCACGGAGGCGGTCGCGACGGTCGCGAAGTTCACGGAGTGTCTCGGTTTCCGATTCGATCCGGGCCACGCAGCCGAGCAAATCCTCACTGGCACGCTGCACGATCAGCCCCTGCTGCTGGTCAAGCAGGGCCAGCAACTCCCCGTACTCCTTCAACTCGTCCCGAAGGGCTTCTATCAAATTGGTCAGGGTCTCGTTCACGATGCGTCCTCACTCTGGGAATGGTTCACGCCCATCTCGCGACCCAGTTGCGCCTGCAGCACATGGGAGAGGCCCAATCCACCCTGGCCGCTGATCTGGTCAGCCAACTGCGAGGTCATCAGGTCCTGGTACATGGCGGCGGACGCGCCGGATTTTCCGAGCGACGTGTTCAAAAGGGGTTTCTGTGCCTCGGTCAAAATCTGGCGCAGGAGAATCGACTCAAACTGACGCGAGACCTCCTTGACCTTGTCTTCAGGGGAAACGGTCGAGCTGTGGGCCAGCTTGTCCAACGGCATGTCGCGGACGGAAACTCCGCGCTGCAACGGCGTGGATTGGAAGTCAATGGGCATCAGCGTAGGATGAGTTCGGCCTGCAGGGCGCCGGCCTGTTTCATGGCCTGGAAAATGGCCATCATATCGCGAGGGGTGACGCCAATGGCGTTGAGTCCGGCGGCGACTTTCTCGACCGTCGGCATCTCGGTGAGGATGATCAATCGGCCCTTCGCCTCGCTGACCTTGGTGTCGGTTCGCGGTGCGGCAACGGTGTTGCCGGTCTGGCTCAGCGGCGCGGGCTGGGAGACGTCGGTCGAGGACGCCACGGTGATCGTGAGCTCGCCGTGCGACACGGCGCAGGCGGAAACTTTGATTCGAGCGGTGGCTACAATGGTGCCGGTTCGTTCGTTGATGATAATGCGCGCCGCCACATCGGGATCGACCTCGATGCTCTCCAGCCGCGAGATGAATCGCACCGGCGACCGTTCGTCACCCTCGGGTACCCGGACCCGGATCGACATGGCATCGGTCGCCTCCGCACTGCCGGGGAATTCCTGGTTGATCGCGGCTGCCATTCGGGCCGCGGAGGTAAAGTCGGCCTCGCGCAGGAGCAGCTCCAGATGCCGCTCACGGACGATTTCGGACGGGATCTCCCGCTCCACGAGTGCGCCGCCCGGAATCTGGGCGACCGTGGGATGATTCTTCTGCACGGTGGCACCGCCCGCGCCCCCCGCACCCCCGATGAATCCGCCGACCGCGAGCGGTCCCTGGGCGACCGCGTAGACCTTGCCATCCGCACCCAGGAGCGGGGTCTGCAACAGCACCCCACCCTGGAGACTCTTGGCGTCACCCATCGACGCGACCGTCACATCCAGCCTGGAGCCATTCTTGGAGAATGCGCGGATATCGGCGGTGACCATCACCACGGCCACGTTCTTCGACGAAACCGTGGTGGACGGCACATTGATGCCGAACCGTTGGAGCATGTTGGCCACGCTGCGGACCGTGTAGACTTGATCCTTGTCGCCGTCGCCCGCGAGACCGATGACCAATCCATAACCGACCAACTGGTTGTCACGAGCCCCGGCAAACATCGCAAGATCCTTGATGCGCGAGCCCAACCCAAACGCAGCGGGAAGCGGCGAAAGCACCAGGGTCAGCAACAGAGCAAGGAGAGTGCGGAGGGACATGCGATGAGGGATCAGGGTCAGCATTGGGCTCAAACTCCGGATCAGAACGGCGCGACCTTGTCCCACGCCTTGTGGAACCAGCCCTTCCCCTGGGCATCGGACACGGACCCCTTTGACAGGTAGCGAATCGTGGCGTCGGCGATGTTGTAGCTGAAGACGGTGTTGTTGGACTGAACGTCGTCCGAGCGAACCACGCCGCGGAGAATCGCATCCTGACTTTCGCCAGCGAACGAGGTCCGCCGCGAGCCCTCGATGACCAGATTGCCGTTCGGGAGCACATCGACCACCCGAACCGAAATGCGTGCGGTAATCGTTTCCGAATTGCTGATCTTGCCGCCGCCGTCAAACGAGCTGTTCCCATTCACCTTCAACGCCGGGTACTGGCCGCCCTTGGTGAGGAACTTGTCCTGTGCCGCGCCGAACAGGAAGCTGCTGACCGACGAGTCGATGCCGGTCTTCTTGGACGTTGAGGTGCTGTTGTCCTTGCTCGCCGAGTTGTTCTCCTGGACCAGGATGGTGAGGATGTCGCCCACCGAGCGCGCGCGAACGTCCGAGATGATCGATCGGCTCGAGGCATCGTGCCAGAGCGAGTCAGCCGTCGCGGGGCCGCTCAGCACCACCGAGGCGGCGAGACCGGCAGTTGCGAGAACGCGGGTGAAGTCAGAGGGTAACGAGGACGGTGTCGGCATTTTGGACCTTTCCATTGAATTCTTTGAGTGAACGGGGATTGCGGATGCGGATGACCTGACCCGGGACGCCATCCTCAAGCGCCGTGGCGCGGACCGAAATGGAGAGCCCACCCTCTTGGACAAGGGCATCTATGAGGTGACCGCGGGCGATCACCGGGCGTTGGCGAACCATGCGGGCGGTGAGCACCGATCCGGGCGACAGCGGCTCGCCGAGTTCGTAGCCCGCGGGATCGGCAGGCAGCGCTCCGATGGCATCCCGGATCGAAAGGGAATCGCGCCGCTCCCGCAGCCATCCGGCTTCGGAGAGAGAGGTGCCACGGGGAAGTGACGTCGGGGCGATGTACAGGTCGCGCCACACGCGCGCCTGCAGAGGAAGCTGCCAGCTTCCCAGGATTTCGCGTCCAGCCTTCAGCTCAAAGCGGACGATGAACGAGGCCGAGAGACCGGCCACGGGAAATTCAATAATGCGCAACGTGCCGGGTTCATCGGCGATGACCGGCGGGACCCAGGGGCGTGTGGGAACGAGTTCCAGTTCACCCTTGTCGCCGACGTACGACCTCTGCATCACGGTGGACAAACGCTCCAGAACCTCGGACTCCTCGAGAGCCCGGGTCCGGCGGGCCACGCTGGATTCCACGGCGCCCTCCCAACGCGGTTGGATCGCCTCCGGTTGGCGCTGATGAAGCACAGCCTCGACCAGGGCGCGGCTGATCACGAACGGGTGTCCCACCGGCGGGGCGTTGGTGATTCTCAGGGCGGGCAGCGCCGGGCCGTTGGTGGCGACATCCACGAGGTCGGCGAGGAACACGCCGGTGCTTCCGGCCACCGCCTGGGGACGCAGCGTCCAGAATGCGGCGCCAGCCGGGGCGTCGGCGGCATTCCCCAGACCCATGCCCAGGGCAAATCCGAGCGCCGCCAGCGCGACCGCGCTTCGGGACAGGGCATTGAGAAGTGAAGAGTTCATCGATGGAAATTAGGGATCCGCTACCACAGCTCATCCGCGGCGGAGATTGTTGGCCTGCTGCATCATTTCATCCGCGGCCTGAACGGCCTTGGTGTTCACCTCGTACGCGCGCTGCGCGACGATGAGGTTCACCATTTCCTCCACCACTTTGACGTTTGAAAGTTCGAGGTAGCCCTGCTGCAGCTCACCGAGGCCGTTTTCCCCTGGATTTCCAAGTTCAGGCGCGCCGGAAGACTTGGATTCGCGGTACAGATTGCGTCCCGCGGACTCGAGCCCCGCCGGATTGGCGAAGCGAACGAGCTGGATGCGGAAGGTTTGACGGCCCGCGGACCCAACTGTCGTGACCTCACCGGTCGGCGCGATCGTGATCTGGGTGGTGCCGGGAGCGATGGGCTGGAAGCCACCTTGGAGCGGGAGACCATCGTTGGTGACGATGCGTCCATCCGACGCCGTCTTGAATCCACCGTCGCGGGAGTAGGCACGCGTGCCATCGGGCATTTGCACTTCGAAGAACCCGTCACCCTGAATCGCCACATCAAGGCGTTCACCAGTCTGCGTCAGCTCGCCGGGGGTGAAAATTTTGGAAGTGGCCACCAGTCGGGAGCCATGTCCGATCTGGACGCCCACCGGAGATTGGTTGCCGCCGCCTTGCTCGGCGCCCGCGGCACGGTTGGTTTGGTAGAGCAGATCCTGAAACTCGGGCTTGTTCTTCTTGAAGGCGGTCGTGTTGACGTTCGCCAGGTTGTTGGCGATGACGTCGAGATTTACCTGCTGGGACTGCATTCCCGCCGCGGACGAATAGAGGGCTCGGATCATGGAAGATGGGGTTGGGGGTCAGCGCTGCGGACTTCAGGAGGTGGCGGTGAGCTCGGTGATGGCCTTGCCCATGCGGTCGTCCTGCATCTGAATCACCTTCTGATTCGCCTCGAAGGACCGCATGACGGTGATGAGGCTCGCCATTTCGGTGACCGGAGAGGTGTTGGCCATTTCAAGGAAACCCTGGCGTACGGAAGGCTG
>JANXMD010000137.1 GCA_025354845.1 Verrucomicrobiota bacterium
TTTTAAGGCTTCCTCGAAGGACATGACCTTGACCTGTTTGCCGGGTTGGTTTTCTCCCCAACCCCAGCCGTTGATGTAGAGTGTCTCGTCACCTAGAACGGGAATGGACTTCATTTCGCAGGCCAAACCGCGAACGAACCATATACGGTCGCCTGTTTCGGCTGAGTAAGCGGAAAGTTGAAAAGACTCCGGAACAAGGACCTGAGTTCCCCCTCCCTTTGGCGCATACACAATGGGCGTCGAGTAGCCGGAAATGATTCCCGGACGATCGATTTTCCATCGTATCCGCCCCGTGGCGATCTCCACGGCAATCATGAAGGAGTTCTGGTCTTGATCGCAGGGAAGGATGACCGTTCCGGAGACTAGAATCGGGGACGCTCCCATCCCATAACAGCTGTTGAACGGCCCGAGCGGTACCCGCCACCGCTCGTGACCGTCTCGATCGTAGGCCAGCAGACCAAAATCCTGAAAGAAGACGACGACTGTTTCCCCATCCGTGACAGGCGTGGGCGAAGCCGGGTTATTCGGTTTCTGGAGACGGTCGCTTCGGCTGTGAGGAACTTCGCGTTTCCACAGCAGCTTGCCGGTCTTGAGGTCCAGCCCGATCGTGAAGAGCTTCTCCCCCTCGAAACCGGTGAGAAAGATTCGTTCATTGCCGACCACGGGCGAGGAATGACCGGCGGGCAGCGGCGTTTTCCAAAGGCAGTTTTTATCCGGCCCGAATTCCACGGGCAGGTTCGTTGAATTTGAGACGCCAGTGCCGTTGGGGCCACGGAACTGGGTCCAGTCCTGCGCCGGCATCTTCACACTGAACGCGGCGGCGAATATCGAAGCGAGTAACAGTGGTACGACGAGTCTATTCCTCAGCACGGAGGGAGTGTGCGCAATTGTTGTTGTGAGGTTCCAGAACTCTTTCATCGCTGGCGAGCACTTCGCCAACCCAGCGATCCTTTTTCACGAACTTCACCACGCTCACCACCGTCCTTGATTCGTTGAGGACCGAAATGACAACGGTGATTGCCCTGCCCCGAAATGCCTGGACCCCAAGCAATCCAGTGGTTCGCCTCAAGGTCGTTCATCTGACGCGAGCCGCTTTCACAGCAGGCATCGACGAACATCGGATCGAAGGCGCGGTGGTCCGAATTTATTCGATCACTAAGGCGGTGGCCGACTGCTTCAAGTTCCGGGACCAGATCGGAACCCAATTCGCGGTGGAGGCGCTGCGGGACGCCTGCGATCACGAACGGTGACGGTCGAGGAACTCTGGCACCACGCCAACGTTTGGCTCCTGTTACACTTTGACCGACCAAATTTGACCGCCGCCGCCTTCGCCATACTGCAAACGGAAGTCCGCGCCTGCGCGCTGTGCGCGGCCCATCTGCCGCTTGGGCCGCGTCCGATTCTTCAAATCTCCCGCACCGCGCGCATTCTCATCGCCGGGCAAGCGCCGGGGAACAAGGGTCACGCAAAGTGGCATTCCCTTCGACGACGCGAGCGGCGACCGTTTGCGCGACTGGCTCGGCGTGGATAGGGAAACGTTTTACGACGCGAGCCGCGTAGCGATTGTGCCGATGGGTTTTTGTTACCCCAGCACAGGTAAGTCCGGCGGCCTGCCGCCACGTCCCCAATGTGCCTCCGCGTGGCGCGAGAATATTCTCCGCGAACTTTCTGCCGTGAAACTCACGATCGTCATCGGCCAATACGCGCTCGCCTGGCATCTCGGCGCGCGTGCGAGAGCGACGTTCACGGAAAAAGTGCAAGCGTGGCGGGATTTTTCGCCGAGACTCTGGCCGCTTCCGCACCCCAGCCCGCGCAACAACATCTGGCTGAAACGGAATCCGTGGTTCGCGCGTGATGCTCTGCCTGAATTGCGCAGAGAGTTGAGGACGGTTCTTGCTTAAGCGCTGTGCGAGATCCACTGAGTTTCTCTATCCACATCCGCATGCGAAGGACGGCCAGTGAGAGTGCCAGCAAAAATAGTCGCAGTGTAGTGACGGATTAGGGGATATTCGGCTTGAATTCTGACGAAAACAGGCAGTTTTAGGCCTGTTCTGTAACGGAAGTACCGACCGATGCCGCCCCTCGCATCCAGTGCTAGAAGTTCGCATGACGGGCTATCCTGGAGAAGGAATCCCACCGTTAGCCGGTCAGCCGATTCCATTCGGCCAGACCATTCTCGCCCAAGATCTCCTCATAGCCACGCGGAAAGCGGGCGAATGCGCCAAGTTCTGATTGGCCCAGGAGGCGGTGCCAACGCCTGGCGAGTTGGACCCGGTCGGGGCACGCCTGCCTGCAGGCCTTGAGATGGATGCCCGAAAGTTGTTCGAACAGGGTACCAGACCAATCTTCGGAGTCGTGAACGGCCATCGCCAGGTGCTCTGTGCGTTGTAGCGCGAATTCAATCAGTTCGACAACGGCACCGTCGCCGCCGTCCGCGATCGCGTGTTCGAGAAGGAGGCAGATCAACGCGGCAGCGTTGCCGATCTCGGATGCCTGACGCCAGGTCGCGTGCGCGGGTGGTTCGGTCAGCTCCCGGATTGCCTCGCGCGTGGCCGTCAATTCTACGGTTCCCGTTGGGGACCGTTTTTGTTCGGCCTCCATGGCAATTGCCAGGGGGCGGTAGGCAACGCTGGCTTGCTCAATCCAATCCACTAGGCGCGAGGGCGGAAGCGCAGCCAGCCATGCCCGGAATCGATGGGGATCGCTCATTTTTAAAAAGATGGACGAAATACGGAACGACGAGCCCACCGGCGGTAGTGGCACCAGAGCCCCATTGCCGTGGACGCCGCGAGGTACCTCACCCCACTCAGCAGCTCATCTTGGTGGCTTCATCCACAAAAGGATGCTCAAAGGCACTGGCGTAGGCGGCCACCGAGCCGGCTGACATCCGGAGTTGTCGGGCAGTCTGCCGCCAGTCCAGCACGGCCTTCAACACGTCGCGAAGAATGGTCTTGGCCGCCGGCCCTCGGAGTCCAAAGCGGGATGCCGCCTCCAGCGCGGCCTCGACACTCGGCGCCTCCTGATCCTCCGAGACGGCGGTCTTCGGTGTTTGGGCTCGGTCGATCTCCGGAACCGGATTGAGGTCGTACGCGGGCGACAGCGACCAGCGACCTGCCACGCACATCAGGAATCCATGGTTGCGGAGGTAATCGTCGTAGTTGCTCGCCAGCAGCGAGAAGACGAGCCGTCGCCACAGTTCGTGCAGATCTCCGCGCACGTCATCTCCGAACTGGCGGATGCCGTCGGCCAGGAGGGTGTAGGCACCCAACTCGCCTTGGGAGAGTCCCAAAAGAGTGTTGGCCGAAATGAAGGGAATCCGTTTCCCGCCGTCCCGGTCGAAGCGGGTGATAACGGAGACGCTCCGTCCCTTGGAGTGTATGAGTCGATGCTCGGCGACCCGGATCCCCGCTTTGGCCGCCAATGTCATCGCGAGGATCTCCCCTGCGGCAATGTCCCGGATGTCATCCGGCTTGGGAAACTTGGCGATGGCCAATCGGCCATCGGGCAGTGCCACCGCGGACTTGGGGCGGGCGCCACCCAAAGGGGAACCCGCACCGAGGAGGAAGCGGAGATCTTGGGCGGTTTCGGTTTCCCCATGCACGGCATCAGCCGCGTTGATCAGGGCAGCCAACTGCACCACCGGTGGAATCCGTCCGTCGCCGACCGCCAGAAAGGGGCCTTCGGCGCCGGCTCGAAAACGGAGCGCGCCGATGCGCGACGAGTCTTCGAGCGCCAGGACGAAGTCCAAATCCCGGTACGGTTTGGATTCCAGAACATGGCGGCGGACCGCCCGCTCGATGAGGACCCGGCCCCATCGATCCGGTCCACAATCATGAAGCGCCCCGAAGAGCGCAGCTCCGTGATGCGGCCCCGGCCGCAACGGCAGGTTGGTGGGATCGATGGCAAAGGCTTTCGGGCGCGCGAGCCATTCGGTCCCGTACTCAAACGTCACCGATGAGCCCCGAGTTGCCGAATGGAGCACGCCCACGGGGTAGATCACTCCCTCCCAGTCCAGGTGAACTTCGACGCTCATGATTGTTTCCGCCGAATCCGGCGGGGAAGACGCTCTTCATCCAGCTTGAGTGCCAGGGTGTCTTTGGCGGGTGCGGCGAGACCGGCGAGGCGGTCGTGCAACTGGAGAACGAAAGCAGCGCTGGCGAGCGTTCCGATCGAGACGTTGGGGTCGCCCTTTTCCAATCGCCAAAGCGTGCTTCGACCGACGAACAGTCGTGCCGCCATGTCTTCGGTGGAAATGCCCCGCCGCCGTCGGGCCAACGCCAGGTCGCGACCCAGCTCCCGCAGGGCCCGCACGGCCGGCAAAGGAAGCGATTGTTTCTCAGGCATGTGCCACAACGTATCCCAAACGAGACGTTAAAATCAATTCTGATTCACATACGATACGCAACGCTACCGCGGCGACGTTGTTGAGACAGGGACATTCACCGCTACGTCGCGTCGCCTCGATCCCCGCGTTGATCGATGACTTCATCAGCCACTTTGTCGTCCGTCGTGTGGAATCACCACGCAGGTTCTGACCCCGAAGGTTGCTAAGTGGGCTGCGGATTGGGTGCGAAAACGGGATGGTTCCATTGCCGATCTGTTCTTGCCGGGAAATACGGATCCTGAATGCTCCCAGCTTCAGACAGAATCCATTCTCCCCAATCTACTCCTGAACCGACGCATGGACGACGCGCTCATCGAGTCACTCAAGACGGCCTTTCACAAGGACGACGCTGCCGCCGTGCGATCGCTCCTCACTCGAAACCCTGAACTGAAGCGATTCGTTCATGCTCCCATAGGCCCCTTTGAGTCGCCGGCGATTTGTAACGTTCGGAGCGATGGGATGCTGGATGTCCTTCTCGACGCGGGTGCCGACATCAATGCGAAGAGTCAATGGTGGGCCGGCGGATTCTGCCTGCTCGACCACGCCAATGATGCCCTCGCCCAATACGCAATCCAGCGTGGCGCCAAGGTCGAAGTGAACGCCGCTGCACGTCTCGGCCTTCTGGACCGTCTCCGCGAACTCGTCTTGGCAAAACCGGACCTCGTCAACGCCCCCGGTGGCGACGGCCAACGACCACTCCACGTCGCGCGGAATGTGGAGATCGCCCAATTCCTGATCGACCACGGCGCCGAGATCGATGCCCGGGACGTTGACCATGAATCCACTCCTGCGCAGTACCACATCGCCGAACGTCAGGATATCGTTCGGATGCTCATCCGGCACGGGGCAAAGACGGACATCTTCATGGCGGCCGCCCTCGGGGATGCCGCGCTCGTCACCCAGCATTTGGATGCCAATCCGGACTGCGTTCGCCATCGCGTCGGCAGCCAAACCTTTCCGATGGTGAACCCTCGTGCCGGTGGAACCATTTACAATTGGACCCTCGGCGTCGGGACTTCGCCGCATCAAGCGGCAATGAGATTCAAACGCGACGCCGTCGTGAACCTTTTGATGGACCGCAGTCGACCTGAGGTTCAGCTCATCAATCGCTGTTGGTTGAGCGATGCATCCGGCGTAAAGCGCCTTCTCACCGAATATCCCGGGTTGGTGGAACAACTTCCCGCGACGGACCGACGCGCGGTGGCGGATGCCGCACGGGAACGAAACTGGTCTGCGCTACGGCTTTTCCTGGAAACTGGTTTTCCTGTTGATGCGCGGGGCCAACACGAGGGAACTGCCCTCCATTGGTCCGCATGGCACGGGAATAGGGCGGCCGTAGCCGAACTCTTGGAGCGCGGTGCGGAGATCGAACTTAGGGACGCCGATCATCAGGCGACGCCACTGGAATGGACCCTGCACGCCTCGGAAAGCGGCTGGTGTCGAGACGAAGGCGATTATCCGGCCGTCGCAACGCTCCTAATAAAAGCCGGCGCTAAAATCCCGACCAAGGTCTCGGGCACGCCTGAAACTCAAGCCGCCGTTCGCGCGATTCAAGCGAGTCGATAAGGGACTTCATTTTCGGTTTGATCCGCGTCCCACTTGGATTTGGGACCCGCATTGCTCTTGCAGCCGAGGCCAGCCTTGCCGGCTTTGCCTCACGCTCTCTTCCAACGGTAGAAAAGCCTACAACTGGCAGGCTGTAGACGGCTTCGCGTTCCATGCTCACTCGAAGTCGAATTCACGTCGGTTCGCCTCCGTCTCCTGCGAGTTCGCACCTCTGAGGTCCGGGTCTAATCACGCATTCTTGAATCGCCCGTTGTGAAACTGCGGATCGCAATGGTCGGATTGCCGGAACAGGCGACCGCAGCAAAGGACGGTGGTCGCGAGTGTCGCGATCCAACGGCAAAGGCGGTCTGATGGAATTGGCTTCGGGACATTGGCCACTCCGAGACTTGACCCACTCCAACCTCCCAAGCCTTCATCCATCCCACAGGTGCCGGACTTCTAGACCGCCGCCTGCGGCACTTTGGGATCGACCTCCACCACCCAACGCTTCTTCGCAATGCAATCCGCAATGGCCTTCTGGCTCTATCGCCAGGATCAATACCGCCAGAACACACCACTGCTGGAGATCTCGGAACACGCCGCCAGGCATGGGTTCAACGACCGACCAATGCAGGTGGTGTGCCTGCACGGGATCGAGTTCATCCCTGCGGAGGACCAGCGCCTGCTGCGGGAGCGGAACTTCATTCTGCACGACGCCTCCGCACTCTATCACGCGGTCGCCGCCCGTTATTCCAATCTGGCCCGGCGGTATCCCAATCACTTCTTCGAGTGTTTCCTTCGCTGGATTGTGCTCGATGAGTTCCTGGACCACGGGCCGTTTCTGGCGTGGGACGCCGACATTTTCCTCAATGTGCCCCTCGGAACGATTGAGGATGCCTACGCCGGTTCGACCTTCACCGCCTCGTCCACGTGCTTCGTGGCGCTTTGTGATCCGGACTGGATGAAAGAATACCGCGAGCAGCTCGATAGGCTGGAGTGCGCCCCCGAGACCCGTCTGCAGGAGATCTACACGCGGCTTTGCCAGCTGCGGAGCGAGGATGAAGCCGGTTTTGCAGGCTCATTTTTTGGCAGAAAGATCGCGGATTCACTCGAATCGTTCCCGAGCTGGCTGGCTCTCTTTGAGACCACACCTGAAGAGATGCTGGTGGATTTCCTGACGCGGGAAGGGCTGCTGCCGGTTTGTGTTGGCCCCAACGCCACGTCCTTATTGCTGTGCGCCCAGCCGCTCATACTCCCGCACCAGGCCTGGGTCCACGACCTCTCTCCAGCTCACCGGATGGAACTCCCGGGGGACGCCCGCTGGGAGCTCCAGGGCGGGACCTATTGCTACGGGGGGCATCCCCTAGCCTTCCTTCATTTTCAGGGGGCGCTGTTTCGCGCCTGCGCCGCCCATCAGTTGCTCCAGGAGTTTCTCGAGGATCCCGTGCCGATACACGACGATCTTTACTCCCCGCCGGATCGTCGGCACGGCCGATCGGTCGGCGACGTGCTTTACCGGCAAAGACCCCTGCTGGACGCGCGCCTTGCCTGCCGCCCCGACCTCGCGGGTCTGCGTGCCAAATGGGGCGATCCGTTTTCCGAGCGCGACGTGGCCCGCAATCTCTTCGTGAAAGGAAACCTCCTCGGTTTCTTCGCCCACTTCGAGAACGCGCCACTCACCCCTCACCCGACCGCCTCCGAGACCCCGGGCGAACTTCACGAGTTCCTCACCCAACTCGGAGCGTTTTTCCACAGCGACGTGTTGACGCAGATAGAGTGGATTGACGGGCAAACGGTCACCTGGGCGACGCACTCGACCGGATTCACGAGTACCGCCGGTCCGGAGGTGAGGGACAGCGGCTTTTACCCGCGCCTGCCGCTGGCCGACGCCTCCGTCGACACGGTTTTCAACCTCGGTTCGATCACCCAAATCAACGAGGTCACCCTTCCTGGCTGGCTGGCTGAACTGGAGCGGATCACGGCACGCAACCTGTGGCTCGCGCTGTCGCCCACGGCGCAGCGCGATCGTGGCTGGTGGGAATCCCGTCTCCTCGAAGCCGGCTTCCGCAAGCATCCTCTGGCGCACAGTGTGATCGGCTATGAGGAGCTCAATGGCGAAGGCGACAGCCTTCTGATCCTCTGCGAAAAGATCCCGACTCCCGCCCGCGTCGCCTATCCATTGGCGAGGCTGAAGGAGGAGCGAAATCTCCACATGGATATGCTGCGGGAACCGGGCATCCGTTCCGAAGCCCATCTGGCGCGCTACATCCTGGCACGCGAATACGTGCCGGCGGGCGGCAGCGTGCTGGATGCGGCGTGTGGGCTCGGCTATGGCTCCGCCGCACTGGCCGATGGCACCGGGGCCGCGCGCGTGATCGGGGTTGACCTCAGCGACTGGGCGGTGACCTACGCGCGCGAGAACTTTGCGCGTACCCGAAACAACCTGGAGTATTTCGCGCAGGATGCGACCCACGTGACGCAGCTGGCCGATGAATCCGTCGACCTCGTGGTGTGCTTCGAGACTTTGGAGCATATGCAAAACCCGGAACGCCTGCTGCGAGAGTTCACCCGTGTCCTTCGCCCGGGTGGGGTTTTTGTCGGCTCGGTGCCCAACCTTTGGATCGACGAGGAGGGCCGCAACCCCGTGCCCTACCACCTGCACATTTATGACTTCGACCAGTTTCGCGCGCAGATCGGCCGGTATTTCGCGTGGCAGTCGCTCTACAGGCAAAATGCAGGCGGAGGTTGGAAGAGATCCCAGTCGCGATGGCTCCGCGCCATCCCCGACCTGTCGCCCTCTGAAAGCGACTGTCGCGATGCCGAGTGGTGGATCGGGATCGCGACAAAAGGCACCTCCGAGTCCGTATCTTGATTCTTCCGGTCCGGGCAGGATTCGGACTGTGTGTGCCACGCGGCCGACCCCAGTGCACTCCGCGGAAGAACGAAATTGACGGCGTCGAACCTCGGTTTCCACATCCCCTCGCCCTCCCGGCCGCTCATCCACCCGTTGGTGTGGTTCATCAAAAGTCGTCTCACGTCACCCCGCTCCCAACCCACGACCTGGCGATCGAAGCCGTGCACGGAGGCCACCGCGCGGGAGCGTCTGCATGGCTTTGAGGTGTGTTTGAATGCATAGCCCGAGCGTCGCTACCATTTGGGCTTCGGAGGACCCATTGCCCGCTGCACGCCTTCAACCCTGTTTGCGACTGAACCCGAGCTGAGTTCTTGCAAGCCGCTTCGAGGTGTAAGGTTTTCCAACAAACGTCGATTTTCTTTACAGATTTCGGGTGGTTCGGAGAATCCGTCGACCCTCCAAATCATTTATTACCGAGGCTATTGCTCAACAACCTGCCGTTCGGCGTACCGCAAAACCACTTTGACACGACTCCCGCTTCATTTTCGAATTGTCCTAGGAATCATTCTTACGACACACAAAACTATGAACTTGATTTCCAAATCTCTGCTCACGGCTGGAATTGCAGCCCTTTTCTCGTCCAGTCTCGCGACTGCTTCCACGGTTACCATCAATGCAAGCAACTCGGGATGGTATTCAGTGGCTTTTGGCGCGAATGGCTCGGTCAATAACCTGTTCACAGGCAATACCTCCGGAACCAATTTCCGCGATTGGCTGGGCTTTGATTTGTCGTCCGTCAGCGGCACGATTACCGGTGCCTCTCTCGAGTTGGCCAGCTATCCACTCAATAGCCCCAACCAGTCCATGACTTGGTGGGACGTAACCACTCCCTACGCGAGCCTCGGGACTTCCAGCATGGCAATTTACAACGATTTGGGCACCGGCACCGTGTTTTCCACGGGCGTGCAGAATCCGGGGGTCCTCAACTTGTTTGCCATCAATGCTGCCGGCTTGGCGTCCCTAAACGCTGCGTCGTCGTTCTGGGCGGTTGGCGGCGTGAATAACTCTGGCAATGAAGCCTTTGGTTATACCGGCGGCGTGGGTTCTGGAGATTATCTCAAGTTGATCCTTACGGTCGATGGCTCCTCCAGTCTTCCCGATGGTGGTTCTTCGGTCGCCCTGCTTGGGTTGGCCCTGGGCGGAATGGCCGTCGCGCGCCGCACGCTCAATCGCGCTTAGTCTTTTCCCGACTTCACAAAACTCGGATTTTGGTATTCGACAGAGATACCCGGTCTGAGTCACTGAAGGAGAGTTTTGATAATTCGGCGGGCTTTTGGTGATTTTGTTTCACCAAGGGCTCGCCGTTTTTTTGTTGAGGAATGCAGCACAAAGATCCGGCTTCCATCAGGAGATGATTTCCTTGATCGGGCTGCCTTCCTCTATCAGGCGCATCGTTCGCCCAAGCGCTTGCACTTCCATCTTCTTAGGGTCAAGGCCGAGTTGATGCAGGATCGTGGCGTGCAGATCGCTGTAATAGTGAGGCGAATCCACAGCCTTGTATCCAACCTCGTCCGTTCCGCCGTGGACGACGCCTCCTTTGATCCCTCCGCCCGCCATCCACGACGTGTACCCCTTGGGATTATGATCGCGACCGGTGGTGTTCTGAGACCACGGCGTCCGACCAAATTCGCTCGTCCAGACGACCAGCGTCTCATCCAGCATGCCGCGCTGTTTCAAATCCTTGATCAATCCCGCGATCGGCTTGTCCGTCGCCCGGCAAAGCGGCGCATGCGTTTTCATGTCGCCATGCGAGTCCCACGCACCGTTCCCGCCGCCAGCATGGCAGATCTGGATGAAACGAACTCCTTTCTCAGCCAGCCGGCGTGCGAGCAATAGTTGTTTTCCAAATTCCTCCGTCTCCTTCTCGCCGATTCCGTAGAGGGTTTTGATCGGATCTGGCTCACCCGAAAAATCCACCGCTTCGGGCGCGGAAAGCTGCATCCGCGCGGCCAGTTCGTAGGCTCTCGCGCGCGCCTGGATATCCGAGTTGATCGCGTAGCGTTCGCGAAATTCCTGATTCATCGTGTGCAGCAACTGCATTTGGCGGTCTCGGTCCACGCTCGATCCCCCCTTGGGTGGATAGAGATTTGGGATCGGAGTTTCACCCGCCTGGAATGGGGTCGCGGCAACGGACGCGCCAAGGTAACCACCGGTCAACTGCACCGGTGACGAGGGCCGCCCCATGTTCACAAAGGTCGGGAGGTTTTTATTGGCGCTTCCCAGCGCGTAGGAAATCCAGCTTCCGAACGCGGGATGATCAAATTGACGGCCGCGATGACCGGTGGAGGTTTCAATCACCGCCGGAAAATGATTCCCCTCGTGACACCACATCGAACGAACGACCGCGATCTCGTCGATCACACTGCCAACCTGCGGAAACCAGTCAGATACCGGAATGCCCGATTTCCCGTGCCGGGTGAACGTGCGCAAACTCGGAATCACCGGGCGCCTCATCGCCGCCTGGTTGTCGCCAAACCCAATCGCGTCGATGAATTTTCCGGCCCACTTGTTGTCCTTGGGATCAAACGTGTCGATATGACTGACCCCGCCGCACATGAAGAGAAAGATGACCGACTTGGCTTTCGCGACGTAGTTTGGGTCGACGCCGGGGGGGCGGATTTCGCCCCCTTCCGCCCAAAGTCCACCCATCGCCAGCCCGAGGAATCCGCCACCGATCTGGTGGATGAAATCGCGCCGCGCGAGTCGGCCGCAGGGATCGATTGGTGAAGGGTTCGCGCTATCTGACATAGATGAACTCGTCCAAATTAAACAGCAGCCACGAAAATTTGCCCAGCCGCGCGGCGTCATTCTCAAGATAGGCCAGCGCGCTCTTTTTTTCTGCCGTCGAGGGCGGGCGCGACAGCGCCAGTCGATACGCGAGCTCAACCGTCGAGGGCAGGTCCCCGTTGGATTCCTTCCGGAGGCGCGCGGCCATGTCGTCGCATGCTTTGTCCATCTCGGCGCTGTTCATCAAAAAGAGCGCCTGGGGCGCCGTGACCGTTTGCGTGCGCATCGGGCACGGCGCACGCCCGTCGTCCACATCAAACGCCTGCAAGAAATTTGGTGTCACGTCGCGGTTGGAGGAATATCCACGAATCAGGTAGGCGCCGCGCCGTTTCGACGGAGTGTCACTCTGGGTGCCCGATTCACCACGACGACGCGTTCCGCCGCCGCCGTTGGCCGGGTCGAAAGAGGGCCCGCCCACCTTCAAGTCCAGGTCGCCGGCCGCGGCGTGCATCGAATCCCAGATCGGCTCTGCCGCCAGGCGTTGCAGTCGAAAATGCCAGAGCAGTGTATCGCCAGGATCACTCTTCTGGCTTTCAACAAATTCCTCACCCGCTTCCGACCCCCGTTTGTAGACGTCGGAAGTCACCATCAACCGGTGCAGTTGCCTCATGCTGAAATTTCGCCGGACAAATTCAGAGGCAAGCCAATCGAGCAGCGCCGGATGCGATGGTTTCCCCCCCAACTCACCGAAATCACTCGCGCTCTTGAGCAAACCCTCGCCGAAATGCCATTGCCACATCCGGTTCACCGCCACCCGCGCGAACAACGGATTCTCCGGCGCTGTCAGCCAGTCCGCAAACGCCTCGATGCGCCCGTCCCGCAAATCGGGAGCCTCGGTCGTGAACGGCCAGCCGGGTTGAATCTCATGATCCTTTTCCGGGCGCGACGGATCACCGCTCGTCAAAATGAAACTTTTCTCCCGCTCGCGCAGGCGATCGACTTCCACGGTGTAAAACACGGGCAAGGCTGGCGTGCGTCGGCCATCGCTTCCGGAACTCTCAGCGTTTAACGCGCGTTGCAATTCCTGATATTTCTTGCGCGCCTCCTCCGGCATTGCCCCGGTGAGCTTGTCCCCGTCAATCCGGAGAATCGGAAAATAGTCATCCGCGATTTTTTGCTCCTCGATCGTCCGCTGTCTCTCCGGCTTGCGAATGACCGCCTGCGCTTCGGGGGGCAGCATCAGGACACGCTCCTCGTAAAGCTTCGCCCGATACGGCGCGGCAAACTCGTTCATCGCCTTTTCCAGTGGCGCACGTCTTTTTTCCGTCTCTGCCATGGCTTTTCCGGCCGCGATCAAATCCGCCGCACCCGCCAGCGTGACCTTGCGCAGGACGAGCGGATCAAACAGGGCCTTCATGGCGTAGTAGTTCGTCCGGGAGATCGGATCAAACATGTGGTCGTGGCACTTCGCACAGCCCACCGTCATGCCCATGAACGCGGTCGATACCGTGTCCACGGCGGAGATTGCGAGATCCTGCGGGTCTTCTCCGGCGCCACGCGCCAGAAACCCGAGGGCAAATGGGTCGCCGGGGCGCGGCTCTTTGCGCGATCGGTAGCCGGTGGCCGACATTTGAGTGCGTTCGTTCGCCCGCCGTCCGGTCAATTGGATTTGGACGAACTGATCATACGGAATGTCTTCCTGCAGCGCGTTGATGACCCAGTCGCGCCACAAATAAATCCCCGGCGCCGCCGTCATCCGCTCGTCCGCATCGGCGTAGCGAAGGACGTCCAGCCAATGCCGCGCATAGCGAACGGCGTGCTGCTCATCCGTCAGAAGCCGGTCGACCACCTTCTCATAGGCGTCCGCGGAATCGTCCTCCAGGAACGCCTTCTGTTCCGCGGGCGACGGGGGAATGCCGGTCAGGTCCAGGGAGACGCGACGCAACAAGGAAAGTTTATCGACCGGACCGACGGCTCTGATCCCGCGATTCCTAAGTTCCCCGCTGATGAAGCGATCAATCGGGTTGGATTCGGACCCAGCCGGCAGGGCGGGACGCACCACCGGTTTCAACGACCACCAAACCCCGCCTTTGGCCCGATTGGTTTGGGTCTCGGCGTTGCCCGGCAACAGCGGAACGAGGAGACAAATCATCCAGAGCAACACCCGCTGTGGAATACTTTGGATCACCAGAGAAGGCTGCCATTGAAGCGGCAAGAGGTCCACGATGATCCAGTCACCTTGCGTTTGCCGGTTGACGTGTCCGGGTTGGACGAACCCCGGCAGGATCGCCCCGGCGTCATTGCCAGCGGCACCTCACGAATCGAGGAAGGACTCACTGCGGGCGGGATTCATTTCGGGCCCTGCATGAAGCAACCGTCGAGACGGGCAGCGGCCCGCGCCACCAAGCCCAAGGCAAACACCTCAATCAATTGGCCTTCTTCACCGGATGGGCTTCCAGCTTGGCGACCCTTTGTTTCAGCTTTTCATGCGCGGCGGCGTCATTGGGCAGCGCGTGGGTTTGAAACGCGGGCCATAGTATTTCCCAGATGACGTTCAGTTCGCCTTGCATGTTTCCGGTGTCGGCGGTGATGGCGACCACCGCGTCCTGATCGGGCATCACGACACAGAGCTGTCCGGCGGCACCGTCCCCGCGAAAGGCGTTATGGGTGCAGCGCCAGAACTGAAAGCCATAACCCTGACGCCAATCGACGCCAATCTTGGTGTGCGATTCCAGGTCGTTCGGCACCTGCTTGCTCGTCGCCTGGGCGATCCAATTTTGCGGCACCAACTGTTTTCCGCTCCAAGTGCCCTTTTGCAGGTAGAGTTGACCAAACTTCGCAATGTCTTCCGTACGCAGGAAGAGGCCACTGCCGCCAATGGAGTTACCCTCCGGACTGATCGCCCAGGCGGGATTTTCGACGCCTAGCGGCTCAAACAAGCGCGGTTTGAGGTACTCCAACTCCGTCTGCCCGGTCACTTTGGTGACGATGGCCGAGAGCATATAGCTTCCCATGCTGTTGTATTGGAAATGCGTCCCGGGCTTGTGGGCCACGGGATGGGCCAGGAATTGTTTTACCGACGGTTCCCCGGGAACGGCGGATTTCGGCTCGGTATCGTGACCGCAGCTCATGGTGAGGAGGTCACGCACCGTCATCGCCTTCAAATTGTCGGAGGGATCGGACGGCGCCTCGTTGGGGAAGAATTTCAGCACCGGATCCTCGAGGCGCAATTTGCCGTCGGTGATCGCCAGTCCAACGGCGGTGGAATTGAAACTTTTTGTGAGCGAGTGGAGGACATGCGGTTTGTCCGCCACCGCAGGGCTCCACCAGCCCTCGCCAATGACGTGACCGTGCCGGACAATCAGGAAGCTGTGCAGCGTGTTGATCTTGTCCGCGGCATCGACGAAGTCGCAAAGGACCTGGGAACTAACGCCCTGGGCTTCGGGCGAGCTTCGCGGAAGCGGCATGCTTGCCGC
>JANXMD010000138.1 GCA_025354845.1 Verrucomicrobiota bacterium
TGGCACAGACTTGGCCGGATAGGGAAGTGATCGTCGTCGATGACGGTTCGCGTGATAGCTGCGTAGAGATCCTCCGGCGCTACGGGGATCGTATTCGGTGGGAGAACGGCCCCAACCGTGGTGGCAACCCGACCCGGAATCGATTGCTCGAGCTCGCCAGCGGTGAGTGGATTCAATACCTCGACGCCGATGACTATCTGCTGCCGGACAAGGTCGCCGGCCAGATGGAGTTTCTGAAATCCTGTCCGGATACCGATGTTCTCTATGGGCTGGTCACCAAAGAGGACTGGACGGATCAGGGGGTGAACCTTGTGCTCCAGGAGATCGCAGAGCCTCGCGATCCCTGGGTGTTGCTCTTCCGGTGGTACCTGCCGCAAACCGGCGGACCGATCTGGAGACGTTCCGCACTCGTCGATGTCGGCGGATGGAAGGTGGATCAACCCTGCTGTCAGGAACACGAGCTGTACCTTCGCCTGTTGATGGGCGGGAAGCGCTTTACCTACTGTCCGCTGAATGGGGCCATCTACCGGATCTGGAGCAGCCAGACGGTCTGTCATCGGGACAAGCCCCAGGTCCGACAACGCCGACTGGAGATCACGCGGTGCGGAGAAACCCATTTGGTCGCGCACCAGGAACTCACTCCAATCCGCCGGGACGCCATCAACCAGGCGCGTTTTCAGATGGCTCGTCTCGCCTGGCCACACGATCCTGCCGAGGCGGAATCGATTGTCGCTGAGATCCGAAAGACCGACCCCCAGTTTCAGCCCGCCGGCAACCAACCCGGCGGGCATCATCCGCCTCTGAGCTACCGGATTCTCTGGCGCCTCGTTGGTTTCCGCGCTGCGGAATCCGTGGGGGCGTGGGTCCGCCGGCTGCGACGCGGGCCCCAATCTTCCTGAGACCGCCTGTTCACTGACTTGGCAAATACCCCCTTTCTCAATTCCGATGCAGACTCCATCGCCATCCATCCAGCTGTCCGAAGCCCAGCGTTCCAATTGGAACTGGTGGGAAAACAATCCCATGACCTACGACTGGGAAAACACCATGAAGCTGGCTGCAGGAAGCCGGGAGTGGTTTGAGGAGATCGACCATCGTTTCCTGTCGGCATCCTACTTCGCCAAGGGGCCGGATGGACGCCCATTTGGTCGATACATGCACCCGGAATACCTCGCCGGAAAAAAGGTCCTCGAAATCGGCTGCGGCATGGGCACCCACGCCGCCATGATTTCCCGTCTGGGTGCGGACTTTACCGCCATCGACCTCACCGAACGCGCCGTCCAGGCCACCCGCCGACGCCTCGAAGTCTTCGGACTCAAGGGAACCATCCAGCGTGCTGACGCCGAACATCAGCCGTTCGCGGACAAGACGTTTGATTTCGTCTGGAGCTGGGGAGTCATCCACCACAGCAGCAGCTTCGACACCTGCGTGGCCGAGGTGGCGCGAATCCTCAAGCCGGGCGGCCGGATCATGCTGATGGTCTATTACCGGCCGTGCATCGTGTACTATATCAACAATGGCCTCATCCGCGGCGTGCTCATGGGCCGCTTGTTGAAGCAGTCCCTGCAGGACATCTACGTGCAATCCGGCGACGGGTTCTACGCCCGCGTGTTCAACAAGGCCGAGCTCACCGGGATCCTCGACCCCTACTTCAAGGACATCCAACTGTCGGTGGTCGGGCTTAAGGCCGAGCTTTTCCCAATCCCTCGCAACAAATTCAAGGAGACGCTGGAGTCGTGGACCCCGGAATGGCTGGCCAACGCCGTCCTCGGTCAGTGGGGCTCCATGATCGTCGCCGAGGCGGTTCGGCGCTGATCCCTTCTTGCCCCGTCGCCTGCTCTGGACACGACCTCCTCTATCGTCGCTTCATCCCGCTCGAGTCTGAAACGCCCGCTCCCCAAACCGGACAAGCTGCTCCTCTTTCGGCCCGGATTGTTGGGCGACATGGTCGTGTCCGTTCCGGCGATGTGGGCGCTTCGCGATGCCTTCCC
>JANXMD010000170.1 GCA_025354845.1 Verrucomicrobiota bacterium
TGATGCTCCGGAACTGGCTGATGAGGGAATCATTGGAGACGATTTCAAAGTCATCCGCGTCGCCAGGCGGGACTTTGCGAAGAGCCCGAAGAATCCCGCGCACCTGTTCCACGGTGTCGTCGTAGGCCTCGCGGCTCCACGCCTGCACCTGGATCTGCAACGAGGTGTTGCGGCCATACTGGTCGAGAACGGTGGTGATGGGCACCGCCAGATAGCCGTCCTGGCTTTGACCGAACATGCTGCCCTTGGCTTCGAGAACGCCCACAACCGTGTACTTCACTCCCCGAAACTGCACCCACTGGCCCAAGGCCGCTCCGAACGGAAATACCTTTTTGGCAAGATCCGCACCCAGGACGGCGACATGCCGGCGGCTCGTCATGTCCGATTCCACAAAGGCCCGTCCCTCGTCGATGTTGAGATTGCGCGTTTCGAACGACTCCGGGCTCATCCCGCGAAATGCAATGCTCGGATTGGTGCGCGCAAATCGGCTTCGAACTTCGCCCTGATCCACCTCGGCGCTCACGCTGACACTCCGGGCCTTGCTTGCCCGCTCGCGGACGGCCAGCGCGTCGGCGAGAAAGAATCGCTTTCGACGGAAATACTTGTCCTGAGATTCCATGTCGTCATCCACCTGGATCGCCGGAAACCGCTGAAACTGGAAGGTGTAGGTACCCAATTGAGCCATCTGGGCCTCGATGTTCCCCTGCAAGGCCCGGATGGCGGTCATCACCAGGATGATGCTAAACACGCCGATCAGAATTCCCAGGAGCGTGAGCGACGATCGCAGTCGGTGGGTGGTCACGGCCTGGATGGCCATGGCAAAGGCTTCACGGAGCTCGGCAGTCCAGGAGTTGCGCGTCTTCATTCGGCCCTCAACGCCTCCACGGGATCCATTCGCGCCGCACGCCACGCGGGCAGAAACCCGCTGATCACTCCGGTCATCACCGAAACCAGCAAGGCGAGCGCCACCAGCCACCACGACATCGTTGCGGCCATGAAGTGGTCGATGACCAGGGTCAGCGGCCACGCAATGACGAGCCCCAAAAACCCAGCTCCCAGCGTGATTGAGGCGGCCTCAACCAAGAACTGGATCAGGATGGTCCGCCGCTTCGCCCCGATCGCCTTGCGGATGCCGATCTCCTTGGTCCGTTCCGCCACACTCACAAACATGATGTTCATGATTCCAATCCCTCCCACGAACAGCGAGAGGCCGGTGACAAACAGACCGACCGCGGCGATCGAGCCGCCCACTGCGTTGAAGAACGCGATCAGGGCGTCGAGTTGGTTGATGGCGAAGTCATCTTTGCGGTCGGGTGGCACCCGGCGCAGCTTGCGCATGATCCCCCGCAACTCTTCCTTCGCGTCGTCCATTTCCCGGATATCGCGAACTTTCACCTGCAGGGTCAGATCGGGCCATCGCGCCAGCTCGCGGGTAAACCGCGTGATTGGAATGACGATTTGATTGTCCAGATTGAACCCGGTGAAGAACGTGCCCTGTTTTTCGATGACGCCAATCACCTCGTAGGGAATGTCGTTTAACTTCACCTTCCCACCGACGGCGCCGCCGTAAGGGAAGAACCGTTCCGCCAAGTAGCTGCCGAGCACACAAACCGCGCGGGCGGATTGGAGGTCTCCTGAAGAAAGCCAACGCCCGGAAGACAGAGTAAGGCCCCGAACGCTTAGGCTGTTCTCGGTGTTGGCGGCGATATAAGCACCCTTGGCCTGTTTCCGGCCCAGCGAAACCGTCCCCTGCCCCTGCGATTCTGCGGCGATCGCCGCGGCGTAGGTGGAGAGCCTCTCCAGATCGCGAAGGTTCTGGAGCGTGAGTTCGCGACGGTTGCGGCTCTGGAGCCAGGGCTCGGCGCCGCCAAACCAGGCGAAACGCTGGATGAACAACGTGTCCGCTCCGATGCCGGAAATGCTTTTGTGAAAGGCGTTGTTGAGACCGGTGATGGCGGTGCCCATCAACGTAACCGTCACGATGCCAATGATAATGCCCAACGCGGTCAGCATCGACCGCATGGTATTGCCACGCAGCGCAGCCCACGCGATACGTACCGACTCCCGAAATTCAGAGGCGAGACTCATGCCGGCTGCGCCTCAGTTCGTGTCGTCGCGCGGGGATTTGGATTGATCTCATCCGCCGCCACCAGACCGTCGCGGATTCGAATGATCCGCCTCGCGTGCTGGGCCACCTCCTCCTCGTGGGTCACTACAATGATCGTGTTCCCACGGCGTGAAAGCGTTTCGAATAGCCCAAGGATTTCCTCGCCGGTGCGGGAATCCAGGTTTCCGGTGGGCTCGTCGGCGAGCACGATGCTCGGGTCGTTGACCAGCGCACGCGCGATGGCAACCCGTTGACGCTGCCCACCGGAGAGCTCGTTGGGCTTGTGATGCATGCGATCCTCCAATCCGACATGAGTGAGGGCCTGAATGGCGCGCTCACGCCGGTCCCCCATGGACATGCCCGAATAGATGAGCGGAAGTTCCACGTTGTGGAGCGAATCGGAACGGGGCAGCAGGTTGAAGCTTTGGAAGACAAAGCCGATCTCTCGGTTGCGGATCTCCGCCAGTGCGTTGTCGTCCATGTGGGCGACATTGACACCGTTCAGCTCGTAGTAACCGCTGCTGGGCGTGTCGAGGCAGCCGAGGAGGTTCATCAGTGTGGACTTCCCCGAACCGGACGGCCCCATGATCGCCAGGTACTCGCCGCGCTCAATGGTCAGGGACACCCCTCGCAAGGCGTGGACCGTCTCGGTGCCCATCACGTAGCGCCGGGTCAGGTCGTGGATCTGGATCAGAGACATGAACGAGGGAGTTCCGAAAATCGCAGAATCAGCCGGCATCCGGTCACTTCAATTCAGTTCAGTTCACTTCGCCGGTTCCGACGTGGACTTTTTCTTGGAGTTGTCCACCACCGCCAGTTTGCCGTCCTCGAGCTCCCGGGCAATGGCCTTGTAGCTTCCGGTGACCACCTCAGT
>JANXMD010000192.1 GCA_025354845.1 Verrucomicrobiota bacterium
GGGAAGGACCTGACTTCGTCCGACGCCACGAATTCTATCCTTCGACCACCACCTTCACCGTCAAGCAAGCCGACGGCACCACGGTTCGGTACCCTGGGTTTGAGGGTGTACTCGGAAAGCGGAACGCCTACTCCACAGACAACTTCTTCTCCTTTGTTCACGATTTTAATGGCGATGGTTGGAACGACATCCTGACCTATGGCCTGCCGGGCACCCCTGCGTATCTGTATATCAATCCCGCCGGCAAGGATCAGCACTGGGAGCGGCACACGGTGTTTGACGCCGTGGACAATGAGTCCCCAACGCTCGCCGATGTGCTGGGTGACGGCCTGCCGCGGATTCTGTGCAATTCTGAAGGGACGTTCGGGTTTGCCGGAGTGGCCGGAGGTCAGTGGGGTTCGAAGTGGCCCTTCACCTCCATTTCCGGAAAGGGCCCCTGGGGCAACTTCAATCACGGCCTCGGAGTCGGCGATGTGAACGGCGACGGTCGGTTGGATATTCTGGAGCGCGGCGCGTGGTGGGAACAACCGGCGAAGGGGTCACCTGCGGGACTCTGGACACGGCATCCGGCGGAATTCAGCCCCGGTGGCGGCGCGCAGATGTACGCCTACGACGTCAATGGCGACGGGCTCAATGATATCATTACCAGCGTCGCCGCGCATGGCTATGGCCTCGGCTGGTACGAGCAGTTGAAGGAGCGCGACGCCGACGGGCATCCCAAGTTCAAGCCGCACGTGTTCCTCAACAAAGAGCCGTCGGAGAACCGCTACGGCGTCACCTTCTCACAGCTCCACGCGGTGGAACTCGTCGATATGGATGGCGACGGGCTGAAGGACATCGTTACCGGGAAGTGCTTCTGGGCGCACGGTCCTTCCGGTGATCCGGATCCGACGTCGCCGGCAGTAATCTACTGGTTCCAACTGGTCCGAGGGCCCGGCGGCGCGGTCGACTGGATCCCACATCGCATTGATTCCGATTCCGGGGTTGGACGACAGATCGGCGTGGCCGACGTCAATGGCGACGGCAGGCCTGATCTCATCATCGGCAACAAAAAAGGCACCTTTGTCTTCCTGCACCAGGTCCGTACTGTCAGCGAGACGGAGTGGGCCGCGCAGCAGCCCAAAGTGCTGTTCCCGGATGCGGGCGATCAGCAACTCCGGGCCCAGGACGTGATCCAGCGCACTGGCAAGTGAGGCGCTCGGGGCACGATTGAAGGGTCGAAAGGGGAAGTCTTCTTTTCTGCTCGCCCACCCGCGTCATTGCGGTGAATCAATCGGCCTAGAACGAGATTAAGTCCAGTAGCTCGGAAACTTAGCGTCTTAGCGCCTTGGTCGTTCACACTGCTTGCCGTCCGAATCGGATCCAACTCGCCGGCAAGATGCCGGCGCTCCGGAGGCGATACCGCGTGCAGGCTAAGAACTCAAATCTCCCAACTTCCAACCTCCCATCTCGACTTCCCGTTTCACGTCTGGCTGAGGCGTTTGACCGGCGCGTCGTGGAAGAGCTCGTGCGCCTCGCGCAGAATGGCCGGAATCCGATCGGCAAAGGGGCTGTTGCAAATCACCGCTTGCAACCCTTCCCAGTCCAATTTGGCGACGTGTTCGCCGGGGAACCAATGGTCGGCGTTGCCGAGCATGTTGTAACGGAAGCGAGCCCATTCGGTGAGCCCGAGCGGCTTGGCATAGGTCCAGATGCGGAGGATTTCGAGAAGGTTCACTCCGCCAGGCACCTGATTGAATTCGGGCAGGCGCGTGAACCACTTCCGACACCAGTCGGCACCGGCCACACGCTCAATCTCTTCCCGAATCCGGCGGTCGATGGGTTCCACCACCGAGGCGGCACGGTCGTAGTGTTCCAACGCTGCGATATGCTCGTCAAAATCCGAAGGCCGCGCCGCGCCGAGGGACAGCGTGTGCACCTCCGGTCGGGCCAGGCAGTAAAGGTCATTGAACTGCATCGGCGTCAACGGTGCACACAACGGACGCAATGTCGGCAGTTCGAGGTATAGTTTTCCGCCCTTGTCGTTGGGACTGATGATGAACACCCCCATGTCCCGCTGCGCCGCCTCGGCCACGCAGGCGCGGTTGAGATCGTTCACGAAATACCAGTGGAGATTGACGTAGTCGAACTCGTCACTGCGGATCGCCGCGGAGATCACCTCGGGGGTCGCGTGCGAGCTGAACCCGATGTGACGCACTCGACCGCTTCGTTGGAGCTCGCGACACACCTCCAGGCAACCCCCAGGACGCAGGGTCTCGTCCAAGTGGCCCTGGTGGTTAATGCCGTGCAGCGACAGCAACTCCACGTGCTCCAAACCGAGGTAGCGCATGGAGGTCTCAAAGGTCTCGCGAAACTCGGCCGCCGTGGGCTTCGGCATGACCTTCGTTTGCACGATCAGCTTCTCGCGCGGAAACGAGCGCAGCACCGGGCCGAGCTGCATTTCGGAGGAACCGTAGCCGCGCGCCGTTTCGATGTGGTGGATGCCGAGTTCCACCGACCGCTGGATGGTGGCCTCAAGATTCTTTTGCCCGGCGGTGTCCACCTGATCCCACGGAACGTCGGACCACGATTGCTGGTACCGCATGCCTCCGCAGGAAAACACGGGCATCTGCAATCCGGTGCGACCAAATCGACGATAGCGCATGGCGGAACAGTGACCCGAAAGCCCGTATCCGGCAACCGTCGGAACGGGTCGATGCAGAGATGAACCGCAGAGGCGCGGAGACGCAGAGAAAATCAGGAGTCTTTGTGGCAGGCTTTTTTCCAACTGGTCTTCCGATTCCTCAATTCCTCTGCGTCTCCGCGCCTCTGCGGTTCAATCGCACTTCCAAGGACGGGAATTTGTCAGTGGCCAACTGCCCCCCTGGATTGGCAGGGTGCGGATGTGTCGCTTCGAGTATTGGTTGCACCGGACAAATTCAAGGGGACGCTGACCGCCCAGGAGGCAGCTGGAGCCATCGTGAATGGCTGGTGGTCCGCACGTCCTCAGGACGAGATGGAAATGCTGCCGATAAGCGATGGCGGCGACGGCTTTGGCGATCTCATGGCCGGATTGATGAGCGCCGAGGAGCGCAGCACTGAAACGGTCAACGCAGCGAATCAGCCCATCTCCGCAACGTGGTCGTATCACACCGAAACCGCCTGTGCCGTCATCGAGTCGGCGCGCGTCGTGGGGCTCGCCATGCTGCCGCCGGGCAAGCACCACCCCTTCGATCTCGACACCTTTGGACTCGCGGCCGTGATCCGGGACGCGCTAGCGGCCGGGGCTCAACGATTGATCCTTGGGATTGGCGGCAGCGCCACCAACGACGGCGGCTTCGGGGTCGCCCGCGGCATTGGTTGGAAGTTTTTTGACGATCGCGATCAGGAGATCACCAACTGGGTTAAGCTGGCCCGCCTTTCCCGTCTGGAACCTCCGGCGGTGCCGCTTCCGGGCGTGGAGTTCATCGTTGCGGTGGACGTGGAGAACACCCTTCTGGGTCTCAACGGCTGCACGCGGGTGTACGGTCCGCAGAAGGGCCTCCTGATGCAGCAGGCTCCCGTCGCTGAGCTGGCCTTGGAACGTCTCGCAGCAAAGGTGCAGACGGCAAGCGGCGTCGATGTTGCGGCCGAACCCGGCGCCGGTGCGGCGGGCGGTCTGGGTTTCGGGCTCCGATCGTTCCTCGGAGCCCAGTTGTACTCCGGCTTCGACCTGTTCGCCGAAGCTGCCCGACTGGACGAACGCATCAAGGCCGTTGATCTGGTCATCACCGGTGAAGGGGCCATCGACCGCCAGAGCCTCATGGGCAAGGGTACTGGTCGCCTCGCCCAACGCTGCCGGGCCCTCGAAAAGCGGTGCTTGGGGCTCGCGGGAGTCGTCGAAGGCGTCGCCAAATCCCCAACTTCCGACCGCCTCTTCCACGCGGTTCACAGCATTACCCCCACCCTTACCAGCCCCGCGGAGGCCCGGAAAGAGGCGGCGCTCTGGTTGCAGCGACTGGCAAACCGGGTGGGAACTGACTACTTTGACTCGTGACGTCTTCCTGTCTCGCACAAACCCGACCCCAACTCAGAACCCGGAATCTGTGGCCGCTCGCGACCTCGATCGCGGCCGTCGTGGGAGCCCTGTTGCCCTCCCTGCCCGCCCGGGGCGTGGTCGTATTTGGTTCGGGTGATGCCGCCCACAACACCAGTGCTCCAACAGGTCCGCTGGCCGCCGCCGGATGGCAGTGGGAGGGAAACTGGGTGGGCCTCGCAGCCACGGCCATCGGGCCGCATCACATCATTACCGCCGCCCATGCCGGCGGAGCGATTGGCGGCTATTTCACCTTCCGTGGCCAAAACTACATGGCCACCGAATCCCATCTCGCGCCCAACGCGGATCTCCGCGTGTTCACCGTGGCGGGAACCCTTCCCGATCACGCCCCGTTGTACACCGGCAGCAGCGAAACCGGCCGCGGACTTTTCTTCGTCGGAGCCGGAGGGCCGCGCGGGGATGCCGTCACGCTCGCCGCCGGCGCTGGCAAGAAGCTGAAAGGCTGGCTCTGGGGTGGACGCGATGGACAGTTTCGTTGGGGAACCAACGTCATCGCCGGCGTCGTGGGCAGCGGAACGCCCGGGACCCGGAGTCCGCTTCCCGACGATTTCCTCGGATGCACCTTCGACTCCAGCGCCGGCAATGACGAAGGCACCATCACGGAGGGCGATTCGGGGGGCGGTGCGTTCATGCTGGATGGCGGGATTTGGAAGCTGGCAGCGGTCCTGCGCGCGGTCGAAGGCAAGTTTCGCACGACTGCCGTCGACGGAGATTTTTCGGCAGCGCTCTTTGACAAGGGCGGCTTTTACGAATTTACCGGCGCCGCCTGGGATCTAAACACGGTGCTTACGGTGGATCGGCCGACCGTGTTCTACGGGGTGCGCGTTTCGGGAAGCGCCAGTTGGATCCAGCAGGTCTTGAGCGGCTCAGTCCCAACCGAATCCGCGCTTGCTGTGGAATCGTCCGACAAGCCCGAGGGTCCCTTCACTACCGACCTCGCAGTGACGCTCGATCCTGACAACGCGCGCTTTGTGGCGCCGCTCACCGACACAGCCCGATACTATCATCTCGTGGACAATCGCGGGTGGTTTACCCG
>JANXMD010000202.1 GCA_025354845.1 Verrucomicrobiota bacterium
CTCGAGATCCTCGAACTTCTTCTTAAACTGGCCAATGATCTCGTTGATCTTGTTACGGATCGGGGACGGATCGATCTCGATCCGGTCATAGACCGTCGCCAGCTTCTTCAGCAGCGTCTTAGTGATCTTGCGGTTGGCCGGAATGATGATCTCGCCGGTCTCGCTGTTCACGACATCGAGCGGGATCTTCTCACCAAGCAGGATGTTGGAGAGCGCCTCGGTCAATTGATCGAGGAGTTCCTCCTTCTTGCCACGGTAGCCGTCGTCGATCTCCTTCTGGACCTTCTTGGGCGAATCGCCCTCGTCCTTCTTGGCGCTCTTCATGCCGTCGGCCTTGGCCGAGACCTTCACGTCCATGACGATGCCGTAGGTGCCGGAGGGAACCTTGAGCGAGGTGTCCTTCACGTCGGCAGCCTTCTCGCCGAAGATGGCGCGCAGCAGGCGCTCCTCAGGGGCGAGTTCAGTCTCCGACTTCGGGGTGATCTTGCCGACCAAGATGTCGCCCGGCTTGACTTCCGCGCCGACGCGGATGACGCCGTCAAGACCGAGGTTCTTGAGGGCTTCCTCGCCAAGATTCGGGATGTCCCGAGTGATTTCCTCAGGTCCGAGTTTGGTATCTCGGGCGACCACTTCGAACTCGTCGATATGAATGGACGTGAAGATGTCTTCCTTGACGATCTTCTCCGAGATCAGGATCGCGTCTTCGAAGTTATAACCGCTCCAGGGCATGAACGCGCACAGCACGTTGCGTCCGAGGGCGAGTTCGCCTCCCTGGGTGCAGGGGCCGTCGGCAAGGATCTGGCCCTTCTTTACCGCCTCACCCTTTTCGACCAAGATTTTCTGGTTGATGCAGGTGGCAGCGTTCGACCGCATGAACTTGCGCACGGGGTAGACCCACACGCCGTCTTCCGGGGTATTCTTGAGCTTTTTCCGGGTCTCCGGGAGTTTGCCGTCGCGGGTGACGATGATCTGGCTTCCGTTGACCGAGGCAACCTTGCCGGCCTCCTCCGCCACGATGACAGCGCGCGAGTCGCGGGCAACCCGCTCTTCAAGGCCGGTGGCGACGAGGGGGGCTTCGGTCACCAGCAGCGGCACGCCCTGGCGTTGCATGTTCGAGCCCATCAACGCGCGGTTTGCGTCGTCGTGTTCGAGGAACGGAATCAGGCCGGCAGCCACCGAAACGAGCTGCTTCGGCGAGACGTCCATGTAGTCGACCTTTTCGGGCTCGACGTCGATGAAGTCGCCCTTGCAACGGCAGGTGACGCGTTCGGTCTGGAACTGACCCTTGTCGTTGATGACCGAGTTCGCCTGAGCGATGATGAAGCCTTCTTCACGATCGCCAGTGAGGTAATCGATCTGGCCGGTGACACGACCCTTCTCCACCTTGCGGTAGGGAGTCTCGATGAACCCGAAGTCGTTGACGCGGGCAAAGGTGGCGAGCGAGGCAATGAGGCCGATGTTCGGGCCTTCAGGAGTCTCGATCGGACAGATACGGCCGTAGTGAGACGGATGGACGTCGCGGACTTCAAATCCCGCGCGATCTCGGGAGAGACCGCCTGGTCCGAGGGCCGATAGACGGCGCTTGTGGGTCAGTTCGGCCAGAGGATTAATCTGGTCCATAAACTGGCTCAGCTGGCTGCGGCCGAAGAAGTCGCGAACCACCGCCGAAAGGGCCTTCGGGTTGATGAGCTTCTGAGGCGTCATCGTGTCCAGGCTCTGATCGAAGAGCGTCATGCGCTCCTTCACCAGGCGCTCCGTGCGGGCTAAGCCGACACGACACTGGTTGGCCAGAAGTTCGCCGACCGTACGAATGCGGCGGCTGCCCAGATGATCGATGTCATCCAACGTGCCTTCGCCCTTCTTGAGCTTGAGCAGGTACTTGGTGGCGTCGACGAGATCCTTCGCAGTGAGGATGCGGGCATCCCCTTCCTTGAAGCCGAGCTTCTGGTTGATCTTGTAGCGGCCCACGCGACCGAGGTCGTAGCGCTTCGGATCAAAAAAGAGTCGCTTGATGAGCGCCTTGGCGTTCGCGGCAGTGGGAGGATCCCCGGGACGGAGGCGGCGGTAGATATCCTTGAGCGCCTCTTCGGCATTCTTGGTGGGATCTTTCTTGAGGCACTTGATGACGATGCCTTCGTCGAGCGATGTGTCGACCACGCGGATGCGGGTCACGCCGAGCTCGGCGATCTGCTTCACCACCGATTTGGAAAGCGGTTCAAAGGCACGGGCAACCACGATGCCCTTGTCGAGATCGACAGCGTCTTCAACCAGCACCTTGTTGCCGATGTCCTCGGACTTCTCAGCTTCCTTCACCGTGAGCTCTTCGATCTTGTAGAACAGATCGAGGATCTCGGAATCGGTACCCACCTTGGCCGGATCGACCTTGGTGTCACCCATTACGGCGAGCGCACGGAAGAAAGTCGTGGTCAGGAACTTACGACGGCGTTTTTTCCGATCTAGGTAAACATAGAGCAGGTCACCGGTATCGAACTGTGCTTCGTACCAGGAGCCGCGGTCTGGAATAATGCGGAAACTGTGCAGGAGCTTGCCGTTGGGGTGCTGGGTGGTCTCAAAGGCCAGACCAGGCGAACGATGCAACTGGCTGACGATGACACGCTCAGCTCCGTTGATAACAAACGTGCCCTGAGGGGTCATCAGGGGAATCTCCCCCATGAACACCTTCTCCTCCTTGGTCCCCTTTTCTTCCTTGAGGAGGAAGGTAACGTAAAGAGGTGCGCCGTAGGTCAGGCCCTCGCGAAGGCACTCCAACCAATCGATCTTCGGCTCCTGGATCTCGTAGCTGTGGAAATCGAGAACCGTCTTTCCGTCGTAGCTTTCAATGGGAAAGACCTCGGTGAAAACGGCTTGCAGGCCGAGATTGCGGCGCTTGGAGGGGGCGATCGAGGCCTGAAGGAACTCTTTGTAAGAGTCCAACTGGATTTCGATCAGGTTCGGAGGGGCGATAACCTCCTTGATTTTCCCGAAATTGATGCGCTCCGCGGTTTTATTTGCCATGGCGACTTCAGGTTCACTTGATTCCAACGCTTCCGCCGGAATCCTGTTTCTTTGAAAAGACAATACGACGAGGTCGGGCGGCCCCTATTTCAGGACCACCCGAACTCGTCTTACTGCAACGTTATTTCGACAATGTAATGAGAAATTAGCAGCCCACCAACGAATCACAACAAGTTCTATTTCACGAAATCAGTGACGGCGGACGGGACAAATCCGCCCGCCGCCACCGTTCGTGAAAGGAGCTTACTTGAGCTCAACCTTGCCACCGGCTTCTTCGAGCTTCTTCTTGGCAGCTTCGGCATCGGCCTTGTTGGCACCTTCGAGGACGGGCTTGGGAGCGCCTTCCACGAGGGCTTTGGCTTCAGCCAGGCCGAGACCGGCCTTAACTTCGCGCACAGCCTTGATCACGCCGATCTTCTTGTCAGCGGGAACGGAGGCGAGGATCACGTCAAAAGTGTCCTTCGGAGCGTCGGCAGGAGCGGCAGCAGCGCCAGCAGCGGGGGCAGCGGCAGCGGCAGGAGCGGCAGCGGTGACGCCCCACTTGGTCTCAAGCGCCTTCACGAGCTCAGCGGCTTCGAGAACGGTCAGCTTGCTCAGCTCTTCGACGATGTTGTTGATATCAGCCATGGTGTGTTTTGCTTTCTTGGTTATGTAGTCTCGTCGTCTGGGAGGCCCCCTGAATTAGCCCACGGCCTGCGGGCCGACGATTTACTCTGGTTGGTGTTGTGGATCCGGCGGCCCTCCTGGCTGGGAGGACCACCGAAAGTGTTTTGCCAAGCCGGCTTAGGAAGCCTGCTCCGACTTCGCCTTGATGACGCGAGCCAGCTGGCTTCCTGGCGTATTGATCAACGCCACGAGCTTCTGGGCCGGTGCCTGGAGGAGACCCAGGATTTTGGCCTGGAGCTCGACGAGCGGAGGCAGGTCGGCGATGGCGCGAATTTCCTCGGCGGAAAGGCGCTGGCTGCCCAGGAATCCGAACTGGAGCTTGGGCTTCTCGAACTCGGCCTGGAAGGCCTTCACGACCTTGGCTGCGGAGGCAATGTCCTTGGCGCCGGTGACCACGGCCAATTGTCCGGAGAGCGATCCGGTCAGATCGGCGATCCCGGACTCCTTGGCCGCGATGCGGAACAAGGTGTTCTTGACGACGTGAGCTTCCGCACCGGCCTTGTGAAGGCGCTTGCGGAGCTCGGTGAACTTCCCGACCGACAACCCGCGGTAGTCGACCACGAGGAAGAATGGGGAACCGCTGAGGCGTTGAACGTACTCAGCCGAAATGAATTTCTTTTCTGCGCGCATGGGATCCTCCTGGGATTAGTTGGCTCCGAATTCCTTGAGATCGATCCGAACCGCCGGGCTCATGGTGAGCGACAGGGTGCAGGACCGGATGAACACGCCTTTGGCGCTCGACGGACGGCTCTTGATGACCGCCTCGATCACCGCACGGGCGTTTTCGATGAGGTTAGCCGCCGTGAAATCGGCCTTGCCGACAGCCACGTGAACGTTGGCGGCCTTGTCGATCTTGAACTCGACACGACCCGCCTTCACTTCGCGCACGGCGCGGGCCGTGTCGTCGGTGACGGTGCCGGTCTTCGGATTCGGCATCAGGCCGCGAGGTCCGAGTACCTTGCCGAGCTTACGAACCTCGGTCATGGCCTCGGGGGTGGCGATGGCGATGTCAAAGTCAGCCCAGCCTTCAGTGCACTTCCGGATGTACTCGTCGAAGCCGACGTGCTCGGCACCCGCCGCTTTGGCGGCCTCGGCCTGGGCACCAGGCTTGGAGAACACGAGGACGCGGATCGTCTTGCCGGTGCCGTGAGGCAGGGGGACGGTACCGCGAACCATCTGGTCGGACTGGCGGGGGTCGACTCCGAGGCGGAAGGCTACATCAACGGTCTCGTTGAACTTGGCCTTCGGGAACTTGGAGAGAACCTCGACCGCGTTGGCGAGGGGGTAAGCCTTGGTGGAATCCACCAGGGTCAGGGCTTTTTTGAAGCGTTTGCTCGGCATGTTCAGGATGCGGTTCCAACGGGCTTGCGCCCTCCCGCGTTCAGTGCAATGAATTCCGTCCGATCCCGGCATCTGCCCGGAAAGGAAGGAGCGAAGAGCAAAGCTAATTGGTGGCTAGGCTGTCAAAATAAATCCGAGAAATCTTTTGAGATGCCCGCCTCCCAACTTGGCCACCACGCGGGAGAAATGGAGCCACAGCGCCCACTTTCGCCGGGCCGTTTTCCGGCATCGAAAGATGCGCTTTCCATCGGACAAGTCGCCGCCTAGCCTGCCCTTTCGCATTTGACATTGATCCAATGAGCAAGAAACCCCGTTCCTATTTCCCGACGATCGCCCCGATTCAATTCGAGGGCCCGGGCACGCGCAATCCCTTCGCCTTCCAGCACTACAACCCCGAGGAGCTGGTCGAGGGCAAGACCATGAAGGATCACCTCCGTTTCGCGGTGGTCTATTGGCACACCATGCGCGGCACCGGCGGCGACATGTTCGGATGGGGGACCGCCCGCCGTCCCTGGAATGCGGGGGAAGGTACCGTGAAGGAGGCGATCGCACGCGCCCACGCCATGTTCGAGTTCACCTCGAAGCTGGGGGCGCCGTTCTACTGCTGGCACGACCGGGATGTGGCACCGCACGGCAAGACCCTGACGGAATCCAACCAGAACTTCGACGCCGTCGCGAGCGAGCTGAAACGCCTGCAGTCGGACACCGGAATCAAGCTGCTCTGGGGAACCGCCCAGAACTTCGTTCACCCCCGGTACATGCATGGTGCCTCCACTAGCTGCAGCGCCGACGTGTTCTGCTTTGCCGCTGCGCAGGTGAAGAAAGCCATGGAGTGGACCCATGAGCTCAAGGGCGAAGGCTATGTGTTCTGGGGCGGACGCGAAGGCTACTCCACCCTGCTGAACACCAATCTCAAGCGCGAGATGGACAACCTCGGTCGATTCCTGCACATGGCGGTCGACTACAAGAAGAAGATTGGATTCAAGGGACCGTTCTACATTGAGCCCAAGCCAAAGGAACCGACCAAGCACCAGTACGATTCGGACGCGGCAGCCTGCCTGAACTTCCTCCGGGAATACGACCTTCTCGAGCACTTCAATCTGAACATCGAGACCAACCACGCCACGCTCGCCGGCCACACCATGCAGCACGAGTTGGAAGTAGCGGGTGCCACGGGTGCGCTGGGATCGATCGACGCCAACATGGGTGACGTGATGCTCGGTTGGGACACCGATCAGTTCCCCACCGATCTTTACCTGACCAGCCAGGTGATGCTCACCGTGCTCAAGTATGGGGGCTTCACCACCGGCGGCACCAACTTCGACGCGAAAGTCCGACGCGAAAGCTGCGACCTGGAAGACCTGTTCCTGGCGCATATCGCAGGGATGGATGCTTTTGCTCGCGGATTAAAGATTGCGGCGAAAATCCGTGCCGACGGTCGCATCGACGAGTTTGTCCGCAACCGCTATCGCACTTGGGATTCCGGCATCGGCGCCAAGATCGAAGGAGGCAAGGCGAGCTTTGCCGACTGCGAACGTCATGCGCTCAAGCTGGGTGAAGTCGCCCCGCTCGAAAGCGGTCGCCAGGAGTACTTGGAGTCGCTGTTCAACGAGTTCATCTGAACCCGCAGACCCGCCGAATCCCTCCACGGCCCGCCGGCTTCCCGGCGGGCCGTTTTCTTGAACCCGTTGCACGAACCAGCCGGCCAGCCTGCTGTGGGTTCACTATATTCTTTCCTTGCCCGGGTCGACTCCCCCACCTTTCCGCGACCCTTGCCTATGGACGACACGCCGACCGCCTCGCAGGATTTCACCCAGCGCCGGCTCCCCTGGCTCCTTGGAGCCGCAGCCTTTGTTCTTTATCTCGTTTCGCTGAATCATTGGTTGCGGGTCAACTCGATCCCAGCCGTCTCCGAACTTTCCCAGTGGGAGGGGCTCCAGGCTCTGACCCGACCCCTGCTATGGCTGCTGACACGTCCCCTGCGACTGGTGCCGGAGGCCCAGTTCCCCGTCGCCTTGAACGTCCTCGCGGCACTGTTTGGCGGCGCCTGTGTCGGGCTGCTCGCCCGGTGTGTGGTGCTGCTCCCGCATGATCGTACCCGGGCTCAACGAGTTCGTGGACACTCCGAAGAAACGCAGTTGCACGTTCCGTTGGCTTGGCTGCCTCCGGTGTTCGCCGGATTGCTGCTCGGACTCCAGCTCACCTTCTGGGAGCACGCCACGGCGCAGACTGGTGAAATGCTGCATCTCCTGCTCTTCGCCAGCTGCATTTGGTGCCTGCTGGAATACCGGTCCTCACTCCGGGAGACGTGGCTGTGGCGTTTTGCCCTGATTTACGGAATTAGCGTTCCGGAGAACTGGGCGATGATTGCCTATTTTCCGTTGTTCCTCATCGCCCTCGTCTGGATCCGTGGCCTGTCGATCCTCAATACCGCGCTGATCACCCGCATGCTCCTCCTCGGCTTCGCGGGCCTGAGTCTCTATTTGGTCATGCCCCTCGCCTCGGTGTTCGTGGCGGACCGCGGCTACTCGCCCTGGGACGTGCTGCAAGTGGCGCTCGAGGGCCAGCGAGAGATGCTGCGGGGACTCCCGCGCAGCCGGTTTCTTCTACTGGCAGTGGTCAACCTCCTGCCCCTGGTCCTCGTCGCCATTCGATGGTCCGGCACCAAGGCCTCGTCGAGCTTGGAACGGATGCTATCCGACGGATCCGTAATCGCCCTCCAGCTCGGCTGGCTCGCCGCGGCGATCTTCATGGCGCTTGATCGTGGCTTCAGCCAGCGCCAAATCATCTATCTCGACCCGCAGTACAACAATATCCCGCTGCTCACCTACTACTTCTGCGCGGCTCTCGCGAGCGCCTATTTCATGGGCTACTTCCTGCTTGTGGGCGGCGTCCGGCCTGAGCGGGTCTGGGACCAGCTCTCGCCCGGATTGGCCGCACTGTCTCGACTGGCGTGGGGAGCAATGATCGTGGTGGGCCTCGGGACCCCGGTCGTCCTCGCGGTTCGCAATTTCCCACGGATCCACGCCCAGAATGGGGCACAACTGGAAACCTTGGCGCAGGTCATTACCTCGTCGCTGCCCAAGGATCCGGCGCTGATTTTGTCCGACGACCCGTTCCTGTGCTCGCTGCTGACCGGCTATTTCCTACACACCCCGGACATTGCGCCACACCTGCTGGTCAATGGCGGCATGGCCCGCCATGCTTGGTACCGCCAGCGTCTGCAGCGTCTGCACGGCACCCGATGGCAGGAGCTGAGTCAGTTCGCCAACGCCACCCAGGATGTCGCGGTTCACTTCCTGTCGGTGCTGCGCCACGCGACGAGTCAGCAGCGGGCCTTTATCGCAGGACCGAATCTGAGTTTCATTACCGAGGCCTTTGAACTTCGCCCCTCGGGCTTGATTTTCCGGCTGGTACCGTTCGGCAAAAAAGCCGTCGAGAGCACCCCGCTGACCGACTCCGAAACGGCCGATGTTAGTTCTTTTTGGGCCCAAAATACAGCCGCCGTCAATGCCCTTGGGAGCAGCCGGCACTTCGGATTGCCGGCACTGCGGCAGCTGTCGGATTTCTGGTCGCGCCAGGCCAATTTCAACGGCGTCCAGCTCCAGGAGTCGGGCCGTCTCGAGGCGGCGCGTCACTTGTTTGACCTGGCGCTGCAGATCAATCCCGACAACGGCGCCGCCAAGGTAAACGTAACCGTCAACACCGCGTTGAAAGGGCAGCAGCCGCTTCCAGCCGACGTGGCAAAGCCGATTTCTGGCCGCTATCCACTCGTCACCCTCACCTACGAAGGTCCGGCAGACGAACCGGTGTTTCTACAAAACATCGCCCGCTTGTTGCAGGCCTCTACCGAACCGTTTGCCCGCTCGGCGTTGCTCCGCCTCAACCGCGCGCACCGGCTGGCTCCTGATTCCATTCCCATCACGATCGCCTACGCCGAGGCCTGCCGCGACTCCGGGGTCCCAGACCGGGCGCTGACGGCAGTCCGGGCGCTCAAGATCCACGGTGGCCTGAAACCCCAAGATGCCAGCGCGCTGCTGCGCCTTGAGGCCAATGCGCTCCTCTCGCAAAACGAATTCAACGCAGCGGAAGCGCTGCTCATCGACGCCCGGCGCACGGCGCCGGTCGATCCCGCCCCATTGGACCTGCTGAGCCAGCTCTACACGGCAACCGGCCGCACCAATCAGGCGCTGGAGATGATCGATCTCTGGCAGGGATTGCGTCCGACCGATCTCACGGTGTCGCTCCGTCGGTCGCGCCTGCTCATGAACCTGAACCAGTTCGAGGAAGCATTGGTCATCCTGGAAAAGGTTCTGAAGGTCCAGCCGGAGAACGAGCTTGGGCGCGAACAACGCGGGAGCTGCCTGCTGCGTTTGAAGCGGTTGGATGACGCTCGGAAGGATTTTGAATTCCTCGCGCACCGATTCCCGGAGCGCGACGGCCTGCAGTTCACGCTGGGCGCCATTGCCG
>JANXMD010000218.1 GCA_025354845.1 Verrucomicrobiota bacterium
TTGGACTTTGGACCTTGGACTCAGTCTCACACTTCCTCCCACCGATCAAACGTTGCCGCCTGCCCCGCGGGGTTCCCATTGGAATCGACGAGGTTCCAGACAACCGCCTCGGTGATCCGAAATCGCTTTCCGGTGCTTGAAACGCGAATACCGGCGTAGTTGGCGATGAACCCGTGGCGAGTGACCTCCTCCAGCAACCGGGCGCGTTCCTCGCGAGCCGGCGCTTCTGCGGTGAAGCGGGAAGGGGTCTTGGTAAAGGTCTCCCAGTCCAGTTCCCAGCGTTCCAGTGCGGCGTGGTTGCCGTAATTCAGGACCGGATCGGTCTCAATTCCGTGCGAGACGACGACGAACGGCGCCTCATACAGGCGACGGGCCAGAGTGGAATCGGGCAGGCGAGTGATGTCGGGACCCAGGAGGTCGTTGCCGGTCCAGCGACGAAACGAGTCCACCATCATCCTGGCATGGCAGTGTAGCCGCGGGGTGTCCCAGGGAGGCGTCACGGACCGGTTTGCGAGTTGCCCGAACGACAGGGCCGCCGCGGGTGCGTGCGATCAGTGGCTCAGGCAGCCGTACCGGATGAAGAGGCCGATGTAGCTCACGAGACCCACAACGAGAAGCCAAACCGTGCCCTTGTCGATCGACATCCACAGGCCTGTGGCGAGCACGGCGGTGGCGATCAGGAAGAAGAGGAACGACAGGAACAGTTTCATGGTGCGAGGGAAATACCCGAGAAGGCAGGCCGAGGCAAGGGGCGTCAGGTACGTTGGGTGAGGGAGGAGGAGTCCCAGCGCTGTCCGTTCCTCAACACCGCGAACGGTTGACCGAGCGTCTGGCAGGCCGCGATGAATTCGTCGGGGGACTCGGTATTGAAATCGAAAAGATCGTAGTGGCCCGGGATGACGCAGCGTGCGCCGAGGTTTTTGGACAACTGCGCGGCCTCACGTCCCCAAAGGTTTCCGGAGACCCGTCGCTCCGGCTTTCTTCCATTGATGGGAAGGAGGGCGAGGTCGATGCGATGCGGCTTCAGCAACGCTTCCATGCCGGGATAGGGAACGGTGTCGCCCGAGTGGTACACCGTCCAGCCGCCGAATCGTACGATCCAGCCGACGGCGATCAGGTGCCCGTGGGCGTCGCGATCGAGCCGTTCGTGGGCGGCGGGGACTGCCTCGATTTCAAAGGCGCCCAGGGTGATGCGTGACGCACTACCGGTCGCTGTCGCAGAACTGGGATCGGCATAGTCGAGGCCCAAGACTCGCTCGTCGGGAAGCCCGCTTCGCTCCCGCGCCGTCGTGCGAATGGCTTCGGGACAAACCAGGCGGACGCCCGGATTGGCAGCGGTGAGAGGGCGCAGGGTCTCCGAATCCAGGTGGTCGGTATGGACATGCGACGCCGTGATTCCATCGATTCCAATCAGCCGCTCGGGAGCCACCACGCGCGCCGTCATGCGGACGTGCGGTTTGTCGGTGGTGGCGTACTTGTGGGTCAGCGAATCGGAAAGATAGGGATCGAGCAGCAGGCGATGTCCGCGCCATTGCAGCAGGTAACCCATCTGTGCCAGCCACCAGAGGGAGAAGTGATCCGGTCCCGGATTGGCCGCGTCGATATCGCGGAGAAACTCGGCGTCCTTTTGAAACGGCTCCGTCATCGGGAGGTCAGTGTTCGGCGGTGATGCCGAGTGATCTCCGAACCCGCCGGACCCCTTCGACCATCGCGTTCAACTTGCGCTTGGCGGCCCAGCGCGCGGTCTGGCTCAGGCCGCAATCCGGGGCAAACACGAGCCGTTCCGCGGGCGCGAACTCCAGGCACCGCCGGACCCGTCGCTCAATGTCCTCCGGCGTCTCGATGTAGTAACTCTTCACGTCCACGATCCCGACCGCCACGTCGCAGCGTTCCGCGATCGAGCCGATGCGTTCGAGCTCGGCAAATTCGCGGCTAGCCATCTCGACGTGCATTTCGTCGCAGTGCAGGTCGAGGAAGGCGGGGAACAACGGCGACAGTTGGCGCGGTCCGACGGCTCGGGCCCGGTAGTTTCCGAAGCACAGATGCGTGCAGACCCGCGTCTTTCCGCGAACCGGCTCCACGGTGCGGTTGAAAATGTCGACAAAACGCCGCGGATCCTCGCGATGCGCGTAGCAGCTCATGCTGGGTTCATCGACGCTGATTTCCCGACAGCCAGCCGACACGAGGGCTTCGAGTTCCGCACGCACGATCGGCAGCAGGGCTTCGGTAACGCTCCATCGGTCCGGATATCCATATTCCGCATTTGGGACCAGTCGGCCGGAGAGTGTGTACGGTCCGGGTACCGACGCCTTGAGCGTGACGGTGTCCGGAATTCCGAGGTGACAGGCCACCCGTTGCAATCGTCGGAATTCGTCCACAACGCCCAGCCCGCGCGGGGCGGTCAGCGGCCGAAGGATGGGGTGGCGTCCGCGCTGATCGTGGGCTGGAGGACCAAATCGGCGCGGAGGTTGTGACTCCAAGGCGATGCCGTCGATGAAGCCGTAGAAGCTCAGGTTGAAGTCGAGCCGCGTCTGCTCGCCATCGGTGATCACGTCGAGTCCGGCAGCGAGTTGATCGTGCACTGCGGCGATGACGGCATCCTCCTGGAGTTCGGCGAGATCGTCCGGACCGAACTGATCCAGGTGCGCCGCGGAAAACTCCAACCAGGAAGGAAAGGGATGGCTGCCGATGACCGAAGTTCGGAGCGGGGTGTGGGCGTGCGCGTGAGCGTTCATGGAGCGGGGGCAGGGGAGGCGCCAAGGTTTTGGTACAGCAGGGCCAACCGACGGGCGTGTTCATCGTAGGCCGCCTCGAACAGGGCCGTGGCCCGCTCCGGTCCCACCAGGGCGCTGGCGGTGAGCACCCGCGGCGGTTGACCGGCCGCGGCGGTTGACCGGCCGCGGTCAGTCGTACGGCCACCTCGGCCTTGATGGCATTTACCAGCAGGCAGCCGCCCACCGTCGATCCGGGCGCCACGGGGGTGTCCAGTCCTTCGACGTGAACCATGGCGTCGCCCACCGGAGCCCCGGTGTCGAGCACGAGGTCCGCGAAGTCCTGCAGCTTGAGTCCATCGACACGCCGGCTCCGGCTGGCGTCGCTGTGATGTCGGGAAATGATCGCCACGACAAACACGCCACGACGCCGAAATTCCTCGGCCATCTCGATGGGAACGACATTGCAGCCGCTCGAGGAAACGACGAGGGCCGAGTCCTGCGGTGACAGGTCGTAGTTTCGGAGAATGCGTTCTGCGAGTCCGGACACGTTCTCAAGGAACATGGCCTGCCGCTGGCCGTTGGCGCCGACCACGAGATTGTGGAAGCTCAGCGACAGTTCGACGATCGGATTGAACCCGGGAAAGGAGCCGTAACGTGGCCACATTTCCTCGACGAGGATGCGGCTGTGGCCCGACCCGAAGAGATGAACCATCCGGCCCGCCAGAATCGTGCTGGCGAACCGGTCGGCTGTGGCGCAAATCCCCGCCTGCTGTCTGGCTACAACCTCGATCAGATCGCGACACCGGTTCAGGTAGTCTGAGGTGGGAGAAGGTGCGGAATTGGGTGTCACAGGAGCGTCAGAGAGGATTGGCGCTGGAACGGGCGTCGGCGAGATCTCCGAGCGCATTTCGTGCCGCGCCCCAGGCGCCGGCCAGGCTTCCGAGCGAGGCGGGAATCAGGCGTGCGGCATATCCGGTAGGGCGCCATTCGAACCGATCCAACAACCCCTGAACCGGAGGAAACAGAAGATCGTCGGCCGCGGCGATGCCTCCGCCGAGAATCACCACTTCCGGATCGAGGCAGTTGGTGAGGGAGGCGATGGCTGCACCCAGGGCGAGGAGCGAACGATCCCAGATTACCAGCGCGCTGGCGTCGCCATCGCGAACTGCCTCGATGAGTTGCCAGGTGGTCTCGAAGCGTCCGTCGGAACGCTCGCGGATGTTGTGATTGCCGACGGCGTCCTCCAGGGATCCGGGAGTGCCGCAGATGTCGCGGAATCCGGCGGGATTGAGCGACAGGTGACCGAAGTGTCCTCCCTTGCCGGTGAAGCCGCGCAGCAGGCGGCCATCGACCAGCGCCGCGCCGCCCACGCCCGTTCCGAGCGTCAACAGGATGGCGTCGCGACATCCACGGGCGGCACCGGTCCAGGTCTCTCCGAGCAAGGCGGCGTGACCGTCGTTGAGTACCGGCACGTCGTCGACACGTCCGAGGAATTCCGACCAGATCCAGCCTTCCAGGCCTGCGAGTCGGCCAGGCATGACGGCGATCGACCGACCATCCCGCGCCGCAAGTCCAGGGGCGGAGGCGCCGATGCGGGTGGGTTCCCCGTTGCAGCCTCGACAGACGGTGACTTCGCGCAGAATCGCCGCCTTGAAGTCGCCCGGAATTTCAGGATCGAACTCCGCGCGTCCGGAATCCAGCAGGTCGCCGGTCGCGGTGACCGCCACCCATTTCATGCTGCTACCCCCGAGATCAATGCCCAGGGCCCAGGGAGTCGGGTGGCTGCTCATGGAATCTGTCCTTCCGACACGCTCCAGCCGCCGTCCACGGCGATCACCTGTCCCGTGACGAATCGCGATGCCGGTGACAGGAGCCAGACGACGGCGGCGTCGAGATCGGAGGGGACGCCCATGCGCCCGCCGTCCAGCGGTTGCTTGGTGTGGATGAATTCGAGGATTCGCTCGTCGCGTTGGGCGCGTTCGGACATCGGCGTGGCCACAAGGCCGGGGGCGATCGCGTTGACGCGAATGGAGCGCGCTGCGTAGGTGGCGGCGGCGCTGCGGGTCAGGCCGATGATTCCCGCTTTTGCCGCAGCGTAGGCGTGGGTGCCGAAGAATTCCGGTGAGGGTGACGACGCCAGTACCGACGTGCAGTTCAACAGGCTGCCGCCGGTTCCCTGCTTGAGGAATTGTTGGATGGCCGCCCGGTTGGAGTAGAAGACCGAGGTGAGATTGAGCTGGAGCGTGAAGTCCCAACCGGAATCGGTGAGGGCGTCGAGCGGGCCGTCTCCCATCCGGCGTCCGCTCCCTCCGGCCACGTGGTACAGCCCGTCGAAGCGGCCGAAGTTCCCCAAGGCAGAGGTGATGGCGGCCGGGGCAGTGTCTGGCTTCGTGGCGTCTCCGACGAGGCATCGGCACGCCGTTCCAAGTTCCGCGGCCGCAGCCTGGGCGACCTCAGCGTCCCGTCCGACAATCACCACCCGGGCGCCCGCGTGAGTCAGGGCTCGCGCGGCGGAGAATCCAAGACCCGCCGTTCCGCCAATCAGGACGAAAACGTGGTTTGCAGTGGAATCGGGCACAGCGGGAGCATCCGGACAGTTCCGGCACCGCTCCAGCCTGATTTTAGGCAGTGGCCGGAAACGGGCGGGATTCCCGGGCGGCGGGGGCTGATCAGCGCGTGATCAACCGGAAGAATCCAAGCGTCCCGGTGACGGGCAGAGTGATCGAAGTGCCGGTGACGTTCGCGACATCCGCCCAAGTGCCACTGGTGGCCGCGTCGCGACGCTGCAGCTTGTAGGTGGCATCTTGCCAGCTGACCTTGATCTGGTTCACCGCGGGTGAGCTGATGACGAGCCCGGGGCCGTCATTGACGGTCGCCTGCGCGGTGAACATCGCGTAGCCCTGATAGCCCGGGACGGGAACTAGTTGGCGATTCTGCCAGGAACCACCGGAAAGACGCAGCCAGATGTCATTGTACGCCTGGCCGGTGGAGGGGGCTTTGTCCGGCGTCAGGAGCCCCGCAGAGGTGGAGTCACCGTCGTTGCCCAGAAACTCCACAGTGTAGGTGAAGGTCTTGGGAACAGGCACCGAATTGTAGCTGATTGCTATTTGGGATCGGCCGAGCGCGATATCGAAGGGATTGCTTTGGTAGAGGAGGGTGCCGGGAGGGGTGCTGTCGCCGCCGCCGTCGTTGGCGTAGAAGCGGACGATCAGCCCCTTGGTCATGGTGTAGTTCGACTCGTACTCAAAGGTGAATCCGGTCAGCAGGGGTTGCGCGGCGTCACTCTTCAGGATGACCTGATTGCCGAACTCGCCGACTAGGGCGATTTCGCGGCTGCTGACGCTGGAGTCGGACTGGTATCCTACGCCCGCCTGAAGAGCGGACAACGACAGGGCAGCGACCGCCACGAGCGCGAGAACAGAACGGCTGGGAATCATCGTCATAAAAACAGGACCGCTTATAGACCGATTTGGGCGACCTCCACGGCCCTAAGAAGGCTGGGTGAGTCGCGAAATCCGGGGGAATAGATCAAACAATCGGGCCGGAGTCAAAAGCCAACCGGTTTGATCGGAAGTGGTTTGAGGCCCGGTCGGGCGGTGTCAGGCGCCGATCTCCTCGCGGATTCGGCGACGGAATTCCAGAATCCCTTGATCGAATGCTGCCGAAATGGGGAGGACCGGCGTTTTGGTCACCTTGCGCTTGAAACGTTTCAGGTTCGCCTCGGCGGCCGGCTCATCCATCTTGTTCGCCACCACGATCCGGGGACGGTTCAGGAGCGCTGGATCGTAAAGCTCCAACTCGCCCAGAAGGCTCTTGTAGTCGTCCCAAGGAGCCCGGTTGTCGGTGCCCGCCATGTCGAGGAGGATCACCAACGTTTTGCAGCGCTCAATGTGCCGCAGGAAGGCATGACCGAGGCCGACGTTTTGATGCGCTCCAGCGATGAGGCCAGGGACGTCGCAAACGGTGAGGCGGAAAAAATCGGGGTACTCCACGATGCCGACCTGCGGCGTGAGCGTGGTGAAGGGGTACGCGGCGATCTTGGGGCGCGCGTGTGATATCGCTGTGAGCAGGGTTGATTTTCCGGCATTGGGGTAGCCGACGATGCCTACTTCAGCAATCAGGCGCAGTTCGAGGAGGTAATTGCCTTCAGTGCCCACTTCGCCCGGTTGCGCGAAACGCGGGGCCTGGCGAACGCTGGTGGCAAAGTTGCGGTTGCCGAGCCCGCCGCGTCCCCCCTTGCACAGGATAAACTGCTGGCCGTGTTCCGTCAGGTCGCACACCAACTCCCCTTTGGAACGTCCGGTGGTGGCCTCTTCTTTTGGATCTTCCTCCTCGGCAGACAGGTCGATCTCAAGGGCGTGGGCCCCACGGGTGGTGCGGATTACCGGTCGATTGGAAGTGGAGGCCTGAAGCACGGGTTCATCGCCTTCGGCAGATTCCTCTCCGCCCACGTCGGCTGGGACCGCCAACGGCTGTCGCCAGACCAGTGTGCCACAGGGAACCCGAATGATGAGGTTCTTCCCGGCGGGACCGTCCATACCCTTACCCATGCCGTTATGCCCGTCCTCGGCCACCAACCGGGCTACGAAGAACTGATTGATCAGGTTGTTGAGATCGTGATCTGCCTGCAGGATCACGTCGCCGCCGCGGCCGCCGTTGCCACCGCTGGGGCCGCCCTTTGGCCGAAACGTTTCCCGCAAGAAAGCGACACATCCCTTGCCCCCGTGACCGGCACGGGCAAAGACCTTGACCTCATCGATAAACATGGCGGTGGGGACGGAGCGGGAATGGAGTGGATTCGGTAAAAACAAAAAGGGCGAGGCTGGCGCCTCGCCCTGAAATGGTGTGGCGGACGCCTCTTAGTTGGCGGCGGCCTCGGCAGCCTTCGCGTCGGCGATGATATGCACGCGACGGCGATGCTTGTCGAACTTCACGTGGCCGTCCGCGAGGGCGAACAGGGTCCAATCGCGACCCGTGCCGACGTTGACGCCCGCGTGGAACTTAGTGCCGCGCTGGCGGATGATGATGGTGCCAGCGCTGACGGCCTCGCCGCCAAAACGCTTCACGCCAAGACGCTTGCTTTGGCTGTCGCGTCCGTTGCGTACACTTCCCTGACCTTTCTTATGTGCCATGGTCGAATTCCTTCTTCGAGAGTGAGAGTCGGTTTAAATCGATGTGCGACCCGCGCCTGAATTAGGCGGTGATCTCCTTGATCTTCACCAAGGTCAGCTTTTGGCGATGACCCTGCTTCTTGTGGTAGCCCTTGCGGCGCTTCATTTTCCAGATGACCTTCTTGGTATCCAGGGTCTGCTCGACAATGTCGGCGATGACCTTGGCGCCTACCACGGTCGGAGCTCCGACCGTGAGGGTGCCGTCGTTGTTGATCAGCAACACCCGGTCGAAGGTGAAACTCGAGCCGGGGGCGGCTTCAAGCTTCTCAACTTCGAGGGTGTCACCAGCGGCGACGCGGTACTGCTTCCCGCCCGTTTCCATCACAGCGTACATATAAAGTGGCCTTTGTAAAAAGGAGCGCGAAGTAACTCATCCGGAGCGGAAGGTGTCAATGCCAGTTTGTCGAAAACTTGGATTGATTAAATTGAGACTCCCGATAGTCCATCGGGGCCATGAAGTTCCACCTCCTGCCGTTGGCCTGCTCGCTTGCCCTGATGGCGGCTTTGGGCCAGACCACGCAAACCCCGACCTCGGGCTCGGCTTCGACCGCCGCCGCCGCGCCGGGCGCCGACTGGATGCCCGCCGAATCTGACTTCCGCGAAGTGGTCCTCGACGAGGATCAAATCGTCGACGGCAAGGCTACCGACACCATTGTGGACCCGATGGAACTCGCCGTTGCCAAGGACGGCCGTGTTTTCTGGGTCGAGCGAAAGGGCGTCGTCAAGATGTGGACGCCGTCCACCAAGGCCACCACGGTCATCGCCACCATTCCGGTCTTTGACGGCCTCGAGGAAGGCATGCTGGGAATGACCCTGGATCCGAATTTTCTCAAGAACGGCTGGGTGTACCTCAACCATTCGCTGACCGATACCTTCAACGACGGTCAGGGCAAGGCCGGCAAGATCCGCGTCTCCCGGTACACCCTCACCGGCACCCAGCTCGATCTCGCTAGCGAAAAGACCATCATCGAGATGCAAGTGCAGCGTGAGCAATGCTGCCACGTGGGCGGATCGCTCACCTTCGACGCCAAGGGCAACCTCTACGTCTCCATTGGGGACAACTCCAATCCGTTCGATTCCGACGGCTATTCCCCCAATGACCCGCGTCCGGGTCGCTACCCCTGGGATGCGCAACGTTCCGCGGCCAATGCGAATTCGATGGCGGGAAAGATCCTCCGAATCAAGCCGCGCGCCGAGGGGGGGTACGACATTCCTGCGGGGAACCTCTTCAAGCCAGGCACCCCGGGCACCCGTCCCGAGGTCTACGTGATGGGCAATCGCAATCCGTTCCGCATCGCGGTGGATCAGAAGACGGGCTACCTCTATTGGGGCGAAGTCGGTCCCGATGCGGGATCGGGCGATCCGAAGCGGGGGCCGACCGGGCACGACGAAGTCAACCAGGCGCGCAAGGCCGGGTTCTTCGGCTGGCCGTATTTTGTCGGCGACAACAAGCCGTACGCGCCCGTGGATTACGTGGCGCGCCAGAAGTACAACGATGCGAACTCCGCCCGAGACGCCGCGCGCAAGGCGGGCAAGCCGGAGTCCGAATGGCCTGCAAAGCCTGAGCCTTGGCTCGCGGCCGACTTCAAGCCGGAGTTCTACGATCCGGCGCATCCGATCAACAACTCGCCCAACAACACCGGAATCAAGGAGCTCCCGCCCGCGCAACCGGCGTTCATTTGGTATCCTCCATCCCCTTCGAGCCGCTTCCCCGTAGTGGGCAGCGGTGGCCGCACTGCCATGGCTGGACCGGTCTACTACTTCGACCCCAAGCTGAAGTCGGAACACAAGTTTCCGCGTCAGTTTGACCACACCTTGTTCATCTACGAGTGGTCCCGAAACTGGATCATCGCCGTCAAGCTCGACGCCCAGGACAACATCGCCAAGGACGCGAACGGCAAGCTGATGATGGCGCGCTTCATGCCCAACACGCTCATCAAGCGCCCCATGGACCTGGAACTCGGGCCCGACGGCTGCCTGTACTGCATCGAGTACGGCAAGGAATGGAGCAACAACAAGGACACCAAGATCCTGCGCCTCGAGCACGTGAATGGCTCGGTGAACTGAGGCTTTGGGCAATTGCCAATTTCCAATTGGCAATTGCCGATTGAGGGGCGGTGTACGGCGCTACGCCGCCCTCATCCCCGTAACGCGCTGCCGGCAAGATGCCGACAGAATGCTGGTGGTAAGAGCATCCATCAGACAGAGCGCCGAAAGTTTGGAAGTGTTCGTGCCGCGCCCCTTCGCGCCCCACGGCCGTGTCCAATTGGAAATTGCCAATTGGAAATTGGAAATGCTCCCAAGCTGATCAAATAGATTCGAAAAGGTTTCCTTCTGAGAAGTTTACATCAGTGGAGAATGGTCCAGATTCGGGGAAGGAGCGAGCGTAATGACGGTATAGATTGATCGTGCTGATCGGGATTGTTATTTGAGTAACTCGTGAAAAGAGATGGGACGATTCTACATTTGTTCAGACGGTGGACGGGTGCAGCCGTTTGTTGTTCAATGTCGTTCTGGTAGTCACCTGTTTTTGGAGGGTAGGCGTGTTATGCTTGTGTGGTTCATCGGCAGCGCTTTTATCAGGAAATAGCGTTGGCTAACGAATTTCGGGGCGTTTTGTTATGTTTTTTT
>JANXMD010000223.1 GCA_025354845.1 Verrucomicrobiota bacterium
CTGCCAGTGATTGAGAAACTCGGTGAGCTGGCCTCGCTGGTTCACTTCCAGGTCGGCAAGGATTTGCCCTTCCGCATGGAGGAGGCAGTGATCGATTTCAAGGTGCGTCGGCAGGTGTATGCGCAACCGGATCGCACCGAAACTCCGGGCCGGCCGTCGGGCATTCCGGGCGCGGCAGCTCCGGAGGGGCTGGCTGTCGTCCCTCGTCTTGAGGTGCTGGTGGCTACGGTGAAACGAGACGTGGTGGAATTTCAACAGCGCCTGGCCGAAGCGGCGGGCTTCAAGGTGGCGGCGATGGGGTTGCTGCCGTACGCCAACGCCCGCTGCGTTCAGGCGGCCCGGGCCGCGGACAGCAATGCTGCCTTCGCCCTGGTTTCGATGCGTCCCGACGAAGTGGGCATCGATATTATCTCGCAGGACGCGCTTTTGTTCAGCCGTGGGGCCGCGATCCGGCCGGCGCCTGATGCCGCGACGCCCGTGGCTGCGAGCGAATCGCTGGTTCGCGCCGCCGGCATCGAGGTGGTCCGAAGCCTTCATGGCTACGGCGGCATGGAAACCCAGCCCGTGGTGGACAAGGTGGTGGTGGTTGGTGTCACGGGCATGGAGGACGAGCTGGTTTCGCAGCTGGCCACCCGCCTCGAGACTCCCTGTTCACGACTGGACCTATCCGTCGGACTTCGTCTCCCGAAGGCGGGCGCCGAGTATGCCGCCGGATCCGTCGGCGCCATGGGGCTCGCCTTTGGCTTCTGCGATCCGCAAGGCCTCCCGTTCGACTTCCTCAACCCCAAGCGGCCGGCCGTCCAACGAAATCTGAAGAAGATTCGGATCCTCTCCGGCCTCGCCGCCTTCGCCGTCGCGCTGGTGTTGATCCTGGGATTGCGAACCTTCCTGGCAGGGCGACGGGAGGCGGTGCTCGAAAAGGTGACTCAGGAGCTGGCGGATGCGGAAAAGAAGCGGCCGGTTTATCGCAAGCTCGTTGCCCAAACCGCGGTCGTGGAAGAATGGGTGAAGGGGGATCGCGACTGGCTCGACCATTACTCGTACCTCACTTCGATCCTCCCGCCGAGTGAAGAGGTTTACCTGACCTCGCTCGCGGTGAGCGGGCAGGGAGTCATCCGGTTGACGGTGCAGGCCCGTTCGGGAGAGACCCTGGCGCGGCTGGAGAAGCAACTTCGTGCGGCCGGATACGACGTGAAGCCTTTGGCCATCACCCCTGGAGCGGATCGGTTCGGATATGAGTTTCGGTCCAACGTGGAACTCGTGGTGCCCGACAAGCTGAGGATCGATCTGCAGAAGGTGAAGCCGCCGTCCCGTCCGCTGGATGACATGTCGCTGGAACCAGCGGCCTACCGGAGGAGCGCAGGATGAACCCGCGCGAGAAAATCCTAGCGGGCTCCATGGGCGGTGTGGTCCTGCTCATCGCCGCCATCTACGCCCTTCAAGTGGTCATCCTCCAACCCGTCCGGGAACTGGACCGGCGCATCGCCGGCACGAAGGAAAAACTCGCCAAGATTCAGACTGAGCGCCGCAATTACTTCTCCGCCGAGGATCGTCTCAAGGCGGTCACCGCGCGCACCTTTGCGGACACCATTGATCAGGCGAGCGCAAGGTCGGGCGAGATGCTGACTCACGAGATTCTTGCCGCGGGATTGCGGGAGACCTCCTTCACGCGGACGCCCTTTGGACCGCGGGTAATGCGCGGCGCCAACGAGATCGGCTGGAACGTCCAGGGCGACGGAGCCTTGTCCAACGTGGTGAACCTCGTTTTCCTGCTGAACGAAACTCCGTGGCTCCATCGAACGGAGGGACTGGTGGTTTCGAGCGGCGATTCCCCGGGAAATGTTCGGGTCCGATTTCGGTATCTGACGCTGGTGATTGATCCAGCCCCCGAGGTGACGCGCACGAATCTGGTGGCCCGGCACGGACTCGATTCCCCGCGGCGGCATTTGCTGAACGCGATCGTGTCACGCGACATTCTCCGTCCCTACATCCGGCGGCCGCCGGCTTCCCTGCCGGGGCAGTCACCGGCCTCTGCCAAACAGCGCAATGCGCCCTTGGGACCGGAGAACTTCCGTGTGGTTTCGCTGTCGGAATGGCAGGGGCGGCCGGAGGTGCACGTGCGCGACGTGGCGGCGCAAAAAACAATGGTCTTCCGACCGGGCGATGAACTTGGGGGCGGGACCGTGGCCGTCGTGGATTACCGTCCCATGCCGAAGCCGGGCAATGCCCTCCTTCAATCATTCAGTCGCGTGATTCTCAAGATTGATAACGAGTACTGGGCCGTGGAACGCGGCCGAACCCTGGCCGACAAGCGCCGTTTGACCCCGGCCGAATTACCCGCGGACATCCTTCGTCCCCATTGAAAGTGCAACGCATTCCCGTCCACAGTTCCCTCTCCGTCATGAAACCGTTTTCGTTGCTCTTCGCGGCCCTCCTTCTGGTTGTCCAGCCAGGCTTGGTGGTCCGCGCCCAAAACGCTGCGGGCGCCGGCGCTTCACCGGGTCCCGCCACCAATGCCATTCCTGCCGCGGAAAAGGCGGACGTGGTGGTAAAGGCCGCCGTCAAACCCGCCCCGGTCGTCGAGCGAAACATTCGGTTTCAGTTCGACGGCATCCCGTACGCGGACGTGATCGATCGGTTCTCCCAGATGGCGGCCAAGCCATTGCTCGCCGACACCAACGTTGTCGGGACGCTCACCTACGATGATCCCAACGCCTATTCCTACCTTGAGGCCCTGGATACGCTGAATCAGATCCTGGCTCTCAAAGGCGTGATGCTTCTGGAGGACGGCAAGAACCTGCGCCTGGTTCCGTTCAAGCAGCTCCCCTCGATGCCAATCCGAATCCTCCGCGGGACCGAGAACGTGGGTGATGTCCGTCCAACGGAAGTGGTCACCGTGGTGATGGAGGGCACGAACCTGGACTCCAAGGAGGTCATGGAATCCGTCCAAGGAATGCTCTCCACAGCCGGGTCGATGACGGCGCTCGGTCGCGGTCGCGGCCTGGTCGTGACTGACCGCCTGGTGAACATCCAGCGCGTCCGGACCCTCCTTTCAACGATCGGCACCGAGACCTCTGCCGAGCGTCAAATGAAGACCTACACTTTGCTGCACGCCTCGGGTGCCATCGTGTCGGATTTGTTGAACCGCACCTTCGGCATCGCCACCGCACCGAAGCGAACCTCCTTCAATCCCAACACCAAGGCGATGGAGGTACTGCCCCCGGATCCCAACGACTATGTGACTTCGGTCTACGACGAGGCGTCCCGAACGCTGCTCCTCTTCGGCCCCCCGGATCGACTCACGCTTGCGGACGAGCTCGTGAGCCGTTTTGAGCAGAAGGACGGATCGGCCGGAGATGTCCGGATCTATTATCCGCAGACGATCAAGGCAGAGGAGCTGGCGAACATCATTCGCCAGGCCATCCCCGGAGTTGCGGCGCCGAATGAACCCGCGGCGACTTCGGCAACCAAGGCCCGCGTGATGGCGGACGGACCGCAGAACCGCGTAATCGTTGCCTCGCCCGTGCCTGGTCAGCTCGACCAGATCGAGCAGCTGGTGCTGCGTGTGGACAAGAACGCCCTCGGACCCGGGAATCCGACACGGATCGATCCCAATGCGACTCCGCTCAAGACCCAGTCGATCCAGCTCACCAAGATCTTCCGTCCGCGGGCCACAGAAGCGACCAACGTGGCGTCGATCGTCCGTCAGGCGCTGACCCGGCGTGAGAAGTCGGGACAAGTCTCGACCACGGCGAGCATCTCCTATGATGCCGGCAGTCAAAGTGTCGTGGTAACCGGGACGCCGTCCGATCTTCAGACGGCCACTGACATTGTCTCTCAATTGGAAACCGGCACCAGCCAGCCGACACCGCTCCAGACTCGCTTCATTGACGCCGGCTCCCCCGAGGAAGCGCGCCGGTTGGCGCCGCTCGTGGAGCAGCTTTACCGAAATCAGACCGCCGACGGAGGGTTGGGAACCGTGGCGCACGCCAAGATTCTTGCCGATACGGAATCCGGTCGGCTCATCGTTACGGCGTCGCAGGACCACCTGGCCCGCATTGAATCCCTGGTTCACCAGCTCCGCTCGGACAAGGCGACGGTCCAGACCCGTCATCTGAAGGTCATTGCGCTCAAGAATACGCGGACCGAGACCGTGCTCCCGAACATTCAGAGCCTGGTGAGCGAACGGATGTCGGATCGCCGATTCTCCTCGGTCACGAAGCCGTCGCTGGTTGCCGACCCGTCCAACAACCGATTGCTGGTCACCGCGACCGATGAGCAGATGAAGGAGATCGAGGAGGTAGTTACCGTGGTGGATGTCCAGTCCGCTCCCGCCGAGCGTCAATTGGCGGTCATTCCGCTGCAGGCCAAGACCGCCGCGGAGATCCTGCCACTGGTCAACCAGCTCACCGGACAAATGGTCACGCCGGGCGTCGCCGCGCCGACGCTGATGGCCGATCCGACCGGCAAACAGATCATTGTCCTCGCTGGTGCCAAGGACCTGGAACACATCCGTGCCGTCGTGCAGAAGTTTGACGTCACCGCTGCCTCCGCCGCCCCACGCCAGTTTCGCGGTATCGAGTTGTTCCGTCGCACGGCGGTCGAGTTCGCTCCGCTGGTGCAGCAATTGTACACCGAACAGGTGCGGGGACAGCCGGAACCGGCCGGCGGACCGGCATCGGTGATCGCCGAGGCCAAGCAGAACCGGCTCATGGTCAGCGGCCCCGAGAAGGAGATCGCCCGCGTCGAGTCGATCATCCGCCAACTCGATCCCGCTGCCTCCTCCCCGTTGAAGGAAGAGACGCGGGTGATCCGCCTCAAGACTGCGTCGGCGTCCGAGCTCGTTGGACTGGTAGACAAAAGCCTCAACGCGCAGTCGCAGCAAGTTCGTGTGCTCGTGGATGCGCGGAGCAACAGCCTGGTGATCACGGGCTCGACCGCCGCCGTGGAATCCGCGTGGCAAATGATCCAGCAATTGGATACGCGGCCCGAGGGCGGCCCGCGTGAGCTGAGATTGATCGAGCTGAAGTCCGGCGACGCCACCATCCTGGCGCCCATGGTCACCAGCTTGTTTGCCGAGATGGTTCGTGACCAGCGTGGGGCGGACTATCAGTCCTCCACCAAGATCGTCGCAGATTCGGTGGTGAACCGGCTGGTCGTGACCGGCTCCCGTGAGGAAATTGAGCAGGTTGCCGGAATTGTGGCGCGATTGGACAACAGCCCGCAGCAGGCGCCGGGGGCCCGCGTGTTCAAGCTCGGCACCGCCGATGCGTCGATGATGGCGCCCATCGTTTCCAATGCCATGGTTCGATTCGATCCCCGCGGTCGGGCCATTCAGCGTGTCACCGTGACTGCGGACGAGAAATCGAACTCGCTCGTCGTTTCCGGATCCCGGACCGATCTGCAGGACGCCGAGGCTGTCATTGAAAAGCTGGACGGCGACACCGTGAACAAGGAGCGCCTGCTCCGAATCTTTGAAGTCAAGGGGGATGCGGATTCGCTGGCCGCCCTGTCGCAAAAGGTGTTTGCGGCACAGAATCCCGGCCGAAATGTCAGCGGAGTCCTCAGCATCACGCCGGAGCCTGCCACCAAGCGGTTGATCGTTCTGGCTCCTGCGGCGGTGATGGCGCAGTTCGAAACCGTGCTCTCGACGCTCGACGCCAAACCGGATCAAGGGCAACGCGAGCTGCATTCGGTGGATCTGAAGAATGCCAAGGCCACCGAGGTGCTTCCGCAGGTCACCCAAATCTATACCGAACAATCCCGCGGAAAGACTCTTCGGCCCGCCACGATGTATGCGGATGCCTCGGGCACCCGACTCCTCGTGCAGGGCACCGAGGAGCAGGCAGCGGCCATCAAGCAGATCGTCGAGACACTCGAACAACAAGTGCGACCGGCCCGAGAGACACGCACCTTCGAGGTGGGATCGGCAACCGACGTCCAGCGGATCCAGCCGCTGGTGCAGCAGCTTTATAAAGCCCAGTGGAAGGATCGCCAGGAGACCGATCCTGCCGATGCGCAGATTGAGTCCGACCCGCGCACCGGCCGGCTCATCGTCACCGGGAAGCCCGAACACGTGAAGCAGATCGAGGTGATCCTGCAGCAGATCGGCACCGCGAAGGCGCGCTCGGAACGCCGCGAGACGCGCATCCTCGATCTCACGACCGCCAGCGCTGTCGAGCTCGCCACCACCGTTCGTACTCTCTACGCGGAAGAGGCGAAATCACGCCTCGGTTCCCAGGCGCCCGACACGCTCATCACCCCGGATGCCGGCGGCAACCGCCTGATTCTGGTGGGTGACACGAATGAGCTCAGCGCGGTGGAAGAAATTGTTCGCAAACTCGACAAGGTGAGTGCGCAGGGAGCTTCGGCGCGGGTGTTCAAGATCAAGTCCGCCGATCCGGACAAGGTTGCCGAGATTCTCACGGCATCGTTGGTGCGCTATGACGCCTATGGTCGACCACAGAAGCGGGCCAACGTCTCCGTGGATTCCAAGACGCGTACTCTGATTGTTACCGCGGACCCCAAGGAACTGCAGGGTGTCTCCCTCATCATTGAGCAGCTTGATCGGTCGCTTGGGTCGCAGCCTGAGCGCAAAATGCGGACGCTCACGCTTCAGCAGGGCAAGGTGGCCACTTTGTCGCCGCGCGTGCGTCAGCTCTACGCCGATCGCGTGAAAAGTCAGCCGGATTTGGGGACCTCTGAGGCGCTCATCCTCGAAGATGTCGAAAGCAACCAGCTGATCCTCGCCGGCAATGATGACCAGTTGAAGTTGATCGAATCGCTCGTGACGGAACTCCAGTCCGCCCAGGTGGCTCGTGCCGCTCGGGAAACCAAGTTGATCGCGCTCAGCACTCCCGAGGAACTTACCCGACTTGAGCCGCTGGTCCTCCAATTGTACCGCGACCACTGGCGCGGCCGTGACACCGCCGACATTCCGGATGCCCGCATCATTTCCGATTCGAGGAACGCACGATTCATTGTCACCGGCCGCTCCAATCACATCGCGGAGATCGAGTCGATCATCGAGAAACTACGGGGATCGAATCCTGCCACCGCAGAGCGTGCGACGCGCGTGTTTGATCTGACGACGGCGACGGCAGCGGATCTCTCCGCGACGGTGCGCACCTTGTACCAGGAACAATCAAAGACACGTCCGGGCGCGCCGTCCACCGACACCGTCATTCTTCCCGATGGCAGTGCGAATCGAATCATCGTGACCGGTGCGACCAATGAAATCGCCGTCGTGGAAGACATCATTCGCATGCTCGACAAGGCCGGGGCGCAGAGTGCTTCGACCCGCGTCTTCAAGGTGAAATCAGCGGACCCCGACAAGGTGGTGGAAATCCTCGGCACGGCCCTCGTCCGGTACGATGCGTACGGCCGTCCGCAAAAGCGCGTCAGCGTGGTCACCGATGCCAAGACTCGCACCATCATCGCCACGGGTGATCCCAAGGAACTGCAATCGGCCTCCATTATCATTGAGCAGCTGGACGCGAGCCTGGGGTCGCAACCAGGACGTTCGATGAAGGTGGTCCCGGTGAAGGACCGCAACACCGCCGAGATCGCCACCAAGGTTCGCACCGTTTACCAGGATCAGGCTCGCAACAATTCCGAACTTGGCACCAGTGAACCCCTCATCGTGGAGGATGCCCCGAGCAACCAGCTGATTCTCGCGGGTAGCGAGCGGCAGTTGCAGGCATTGTCAGATATTGTGCAGTTGTTGCAGAAGACGAGTGAGGCAAGCGGCCGCCAAGTGAAGGTGTTCGCGCTGGAGCGGACCTCCGCGGCGTCGTTGGTCGCCATGGTATCGCAGGTGTACGCACGTCAGGTGACGAGCACCGAACCCTCCGAGCGAGTGGTGGTCAGCGTTGGTGGGAATGATCGATCGTTGGTGGTGGAGGCACCCGGTTCCACGCTGGTTCGTATTGAAGACCTGATCAAGGGACTCGACCAGCCAGGTCCAGAAGGTCAGAACGTCATTCAAACGGTTCGTCTGACCCGAGGCCGTGCGGAGGACGTTGCCGATGCCGTCAATCGGACCCTGGCCAGCAGGTCCATCCCGGCGAGTGCCCGCCGCATCAATGTGACCGCGGTTTCGGGAGCCAACAGCCTCCTCATCAATGGTCCGACCAATGCCGTGCAGGATGTCCTCAAGCTCGTACACGATCTCGACCAGGAAGGGGGCGGCGGTTCGACCGACATTGAGGTTCGCATCTACAAACTGGAAAACGGAACGGCCAAGGAGGTTTCGGCCATCATCCAGCAGTTGCTCGATTCCGTGACCCGGAATCTCCGCGCCAACGCCTCCACATCCTCATCCTCGGGCGTTGAGCCCCGCCGGGTGGCGCCGGCGAGTGTCACCGTGGATGAACGCTCCAAGAGCCTGATCATTTCCGCGACGGCGGCGCACTTTAAGGTGGTGGAAAAAATCCTTCCCACGCTCGACAAGGCCCCGGATCGCTCGGATCGCGACGTGCAGTTTATCTGGCTACGCAAGGCGAAGGCTTATGACGTGGTCTCCAAACTCGAGGCACTGTTTGAGGATCGCTCCCGTTCCGAGCGCCCGGTGATTGAGGCGGACACCTCCAACAACTCGCTGACCATCATTGCCCGCCGGGGGGATCTCACCCAGATTCAGGATCTCGTGTCGCGCCTCGATCAGACGGGCAAGGACACAGGAATTCAGGTGCGGCTCCGTCCGCTCGACCGCATGGCGGCGGAGCAGATGGCGGAGATGCTGCGAACCATTTATCCGCAAATGTCGGGCACCGCAGTTCGGGTTGCCGACAAAGTACCGACGCCGCCCCCGTCGACCACGGGTATTGCCACCAACGCTGCGGCCGGGGCCGCTGATTCCGCAACGCCAGTCGAAGTGGTGGTGGCGGTGGACAAGGCCGCGAATGCCGTTTTGCTATCGGGCCCGGCGCAGGAGTTGGATGCGATCGATCGCCTCATCGGTGAGTTGTCGCTCAACTTCTACGGTCACGAATCCGAGTTCCGTTTGTACGCACTCAAGGATGCAGATCCGGTGGTGGTGGCGCGGACCCTCTCGGAGCTGCTCCGCCAGGAGTCGCTGGGAGTCCCCCAGCAACCTGGGCAGCCGGTACCGCCGCCGAATCCGGGTGCTGTCGCGGCCGCGGCCCGTCAGCGGATCACGGTGGTCGCCGAACCCAGAACCCGGAGCATCATCGTCCGGGCACGTCCGACGGACTTCGCGTTGATGGAGTCGCTGATCAAGCAGTTGGACAACGCAGGCCAGAACACGCAGCTCGGATTTCGCCTGGTTGCCCTGAAGAATGCCTCTCCGGAAAAGACGCTGCCGATGGTGCAGCAGATGATCACGCAGCTGAACGCGGCGCGCCCCGGGGATCCGGTGAGCGTGGCATTGGATGCCCGGAATCGGGGTCTTCTGGTCATCGCGCGTGGCGCGGCGGGTGAGCAGGTGGAGCAGATGATTCGCACCCTCGACAAGCCCTCGGCCCATGTGGACGCCGAAGTCCGGATTGTTTCACTCAAGCGCGCCAATGCGGCGCAGCTGGCCACCGTGCTTCAATCCATGCTCAAGCCCGGTCCTCAAGGGGAGGCCACCACCGAGGCCCGTGAGCTTCAGGATCAGATCCGGCGCCTTCGCATTCGCAATGCGGATGACGAGGATCTCGTTCTGGATCTCTCGCAACCAATCCGGATCGCGCCGGACCCGGCGGGTGGAAACGGGGGAGGCAACCGCTTGGTTCTCACCTCGACACCGGACAATCTCCGAGGCCTCACCGCCATCGTGGAGCTCATGGATAGCGTTCCCGTTCTGGACGGGGTTGGAGTACGCCTCGTGCCGCTGGAGCATGCCGATGCCACGACCGTCGCGCAGACGCTCACCACCATTTTCACCCAGGGGCGTCAGCTCTCCGCCGGCCCCGCCGGCCCGAATGGCGAACCTGCCGATCAAGGCAAGGCACTCGTCCACCCGTTGAATGTGTCGGTCGATGCCCGCAGCAATACCCTGGTGATCGCCGGTCAGCCCGAGGGCATCACGCTGGCGTTG
>JANXMD010000252.1 GCA_025354845.1 Verrucomicrobiota bacterium
GGCGGAACAGTTCGAGCGGCTGTTTGCGAAGCTCTACTCGCTCGCAAAGCGTGCGCCGTTCGTGATTAAGGTCACTGAGGGGCAACATCTGCGCCGATTCGTGGCGCAACAGGAGACCGTTGGGGATCCTGCGGTGAGCCGAGTGAGGGCGCGCATGATGCTCAGTGGTCGACCGGTGAATTCCGGTCATGGATTCTGCTTCGTGGACCACCTCGGAAATGTGAGTCCCAGCGGATTCCTACCGTTGACCTGTGGGAATATTCGGCAGCGCTCCGTTGCCGACATCTACCGGGAGAGTCCGGTTTTTCGGGACCTGCGGGACATCAGCCGAGTGAGGGGAAAATGTTCCAAGTGTGAGTATCTCGAGCGATGCGGAGGAGGATCGCGCGCCCGGGCTTACGCGCTTACGGGAGAGTATCATGCCCCCGAGGATTCGTGTCTCTTCGAGCCCCGGGAGGCTCTCGTCACCCCGGCGCTCGATCTTGAAGGGGGCTGAGCCTTGCGGCGACTCGGTGGCGGGATTGCTCCATTTCCTGGGAGGAATCCTACCATCGGGGTTTACAGCCGTGCCGGATGCGGGATACTGCCGGGGTTCCACCTGATCCGGCGTGCCATGGCATCTTTCCCGCAATTTGGGATTTCTCCGACCGCAGTTGAGGGTCTTCATTTTCCGCTTTTTCGGCGGGCTCCTCCTTGGTGGCATGGCATGCCACTTGGGAGCCGGGGATTTGGGCGTGGCCCGGGATGGATTTACTCCGGAGCAACGTGCGCTCTGGTCTCTGCAACCGCTGGCGCGGGTGGCTCCACCGGCCTTGGAAGGCGGCCTCGACCGTTGGGCGCGGACGCCGGTGGATCGCTTTATCGCGGCTCGATGGGCCGAACACGGGCGATCGCCGTCTCCCTCGGCCCCGCCGGCCATGCTGCTGCGGCGGGTCTGCCTGGATCTCACGGGAATTCCGCCCACGCCCGCCGAGGTCGAGGCGTTTGAGGCGGATCCGTCCCCGGCGGCCTATGCGCGCGTGGTCGATCGGCTCCTGGCTTCGCCGCACTATGGGGAACGCTGGGCGCGGCATTGGCTGGACCTGGCCCGGTACGCGGAAAGCGAGGGCTTCAAAGCCGACGAAACGCGTCCCAACGCGTGGCGTTACCGCGACTTCGTCATTCGTGCCTTCAATGCCGACAAGTCCTTCGACCGCTTTGTCTGCGAGCAGTTGGCCGGCGATGAGCTCTGGCCCGAGGATCCCGACGCCCTCATTGCGACCGGGTTTAACCGCCACTATCCCGACGAATCCAACGCGCGGAATCTGATGCAGCGTCGGCAGGAGATCTTGAACGATATGACCGACACCACCGGTGCGGTGTTCTGCGGTCTTACCTTCGCCTGCGCGCGATGCCACGATCACAAATGGGACCCAATCACCCAGGCCGATTACTTCCGGTTGCAGGCGCATTTCGCGAACACCGCGGCGGACGATCGCCTCGTTTTGCTGCGTGGACCGGAGCGTGAGCGTCACGCTGCTGCCCTTCGGCGTTGGGACGAAGCCACGGGCGCGTTGCGCGAGGAGATGGCGCGACTTGAAGCACCCCATCGCGAGGCCATCCTGCGGGACTACACCGACAAGTATCCGGATAACATCCAGGTCGCACTGCGAAAGCCCGCCTCCGAGCGCACCGCGTTCGAGCACCAGATGGTGGCCAAGGCACGCCTTTATCTGGATCCCGAGTCCCACCAATACCTCGCACCGTCTTCAGCTTGCGCCGGTCGGATGAAAGGCCCGGAAAAGGCGCGTTGGACTGAGCTTAAACGGAAGTTGGACGCGTTGGCGTCATTGAATCCAGGGCCAATGCCCCTGGCCACGGGAGTCGCTGAGGTGGCCGACGTGGCGCCCGCCACGCACGTTCTGAAGCGAGGCATGTGGGAGGCACCGTTGCAGGAGGTCGAACCAGGAATTCCCTCGGTGCTGGATCGTTCGGGCACCACTCCGCCGTGGCGGGTGGATCGCAATGCCACCGCCTCGCCGCCGGAGCGGAATCCTCCTGCCATTCGGGGAACCGGTCGACGTACCCAGTTGGCCCGTTGGATTGCCGATCCGGCGAACCCGCTGACCGCCCGGGTTCTGGTGAACCGGGTCTGGCAGCAGCATTTCGGGCGTGGCTTGGTGGGCACTTCGGGCGACTTCGGATTGAAGGGCGACCGGCCCACGCATCCGGAGCTCCTCGACTGGCTCGCCCGCGAGTTCATGCAGCAGCGATGGAGCCTCAAGGCGCTGCACCGGATGATCGTTCTTTCGGCAACCTACCAAACCGATTCCCGCACCGGTCCCGATGCCAACCGCGACAGCTCGGATCTCTGGTTGTCCCGTTTCCCACGGACACGTCTCGAGGGTGAATTCATCCGCGATGAGGCCCTCGCCGTCTCCGGAAGGCTGAATCTTCAAACGGGTGGTCCGAGCGTTTTCCCTGCGCTGCCACCCGGCATGGAAACTCGCGGTGGCTGGCCGGTGAACGCCCAGTCGGAGGCGCGCGATCGCCGCAGTGTGTACGTGTTTGTCCGCCGCAACACCCGCTATCCGTTGTTTGAGTCCTTTGACATGCCCGACACCCATGAGACCTGTCCACGCCGAGGGGTGACCACCAGCCCGGTTCAGGCGTTGGCGTTGTTGAACAGTTCGGTTTCGCAGGATTGGGCCCGGTCGCTGGCGGGACGCGTCCTGGCCGATCGTCACGACGGGGAGTCGGAGCGAATCTCCGTCGAACGACTCTGGCGTTTGGCCTATGCCCGTCTTCCGGAGCCCGGGGAGACCGATCTGGCGATGCGATTCTTGCGCGGCCAGAGCGAGCGGATCGAGGGGCGGCGCGCACACGGAGAAGCAGTGGCGGTTCCGGAACCGGCGTCGCCGGACGTCAGTCCTGCCCTGGCTTCCGCGTGGGTTGATCTCTGTCATTCGCTCCTGAATTCCAACGAATTCGTGTATCGCTTCTGAGTTCTCGTCGACCCGTCATGCAACCTCCCTGTCAACGAACGGAAGGCCCCGCCTCGCGGCGGCAGTTTCTGATGCGCTCCGGCGGCGGGCTGGGTGCGTTGGCCTTGCAGTATCTGCTGGCGCGTGAGGGAAGAGGACTCGCGGCGCCCGCCGCCGAGTTCAAACCTTTGGTGGCGCGCCCACCGCATTTCGCCCCGCGGGCAAAGTCGGTGATCTTTCTCTTCATGGAAGGGGGTCCTAGCCACCTCGATCTGTTCGACCCCAAGCCGGAGCTCGACCGACTCGCGGGCCAGCCGATGCCGACGTCCTTTGGTCGGCCGATCACCGCCATGGGCACCGCGGGAAACACCCTGATGCCCAGCCGGCGGACCTGGCGCCGACGCGGCGAGAGCGGACTGTGGATCAGCGACTGGTACGAGGAAGTTGCAGCGCACGCGGACTCGCTCTGTGTCCTGCGCTCGTGTCATGCCGACGGACTCAATCATGTGGGCTCCGTGTGCCAGATGTGCACCGGCGACATCCTCGCCGGCCGTCCGTCCTTGGGTGCTTGGGCCATGTACGGTCTCGGCGCTGCCAATCAGGACATGCCGGCATTTGTCGTCCTCACCGATGCCGGTGAGGTGAACGGCGGTCCCAAGAACTGGAGCAGCGGGTTTCTTCCGGCCGTGTATCAGGGGACCCAGTTTCGCGGAGAAGGCCCGCCGATCTTTCACCTCGCCCCACCGACCACCGTGGGACGTGAACAGCAGCGTGCGGAGCTGGACTTGATCGGGGCGCTGAACACCCGGTTCGGTGCGGCGCACGGCGGGGATCACGAACTGGAGGCGCGTCTCGACAGCTACGAACTCGCCTGGCGGATGCAG
>JANXMD010000277.1 GCA_025354845.1 Verrucomicrobiota bacterium
TTATGCCTTGGGCCGAGAGCGGGAAATCCGACTCCTCGGCACCTGATCTATGCGGATTCTGGTGGTTGAAGACAATTCGGTGAGCCGAGACCTCGCCATGTACATGCTCCGGCAGTTGGGGCATGACGTTGCCATGGTCGGAAACGGTCGGGAGGCGGTCGAGCGTCAGTCGGAGAACCCGTTTGACCTGATCGTCATGGACGTCTGGATGCCCGAGATGGACGGTCTCGAGGCCTGCCGAAAGATCCGGGAAATCGAGGCAGCAACTGGCGGTGCTCGCACCCCGATTATCGCCCTGACCGCTCACGCCATTCGTGGCGATCGGGACGCCTGCATCGCAGCGGGTATGGATGAGTACCTCACCAAGCCGATCCGCCGGCAGACTCTCGTCGAGGCAATTCATCGTGTGTCCAGTGGCGCCTCCGAACGCGCCGGAACGGAATCCGCAGCGCCCATTGTGGAGTCCAAGCCGACAGGCGCGTCCTCTTCGGGGACGACCGCCATTCTGGGACCGTGGGTGGGCGCTGACGCGGACGTCTTGTTCAAGATCGGTCAGCTCATGATCGAATCGACCCGCACTTCCCTGGCGGATATCGAAGCGGCGCTTTCTTCGCGAAGCTGGGCGAAGCTTGAGCGCGAGGCGCATTCCCTAAAGGGTTCCCTGGGTATCTTTCACGCCAGTTCCACTGTGGCCTTGGTTCGTCGCATTGAAGACGGCGCCCGTCGTCAGGATGCCTTCGGCGTGCAGGGCCTCCTGGGTCAGTTGGCGCAGGAATTGGAGCTGGTCCACCGCGAGGTTCAGGACCGTTGCGCCCTCAAGTGCGCCTGAGCGCCACGACCCGTAGTCGGTGGTGACTGCGTGCTGGATCCAATCCTTCTGCAATCGTGGAGTGATCGCTGCCTTCGGTTAGCTGGGAATGGTGTCCCGCAAGCGGGCACGTTTTAGAGCCTGCTGTAGCGCCGCTTGAAGGGGTTCCGGGGGCGCCAGGGGTTTTGAAAGGGTTGCCTCGCAGGCTTCGGCAAAAAAGGCCGCCGCCGTGGAACGGCGATGAACCACGATCAATCCCACCGCCGGCCATTCTCCCTCGCGAATTTCCCGGGCTAGGCGGGACATGGCGGCGTTCGCGACGTTAGAAGGGCCCGACAGGTCGAACAGCACCACATCCCAGGGACGTCCGCTGCGGGCGCCGGTGGCCAGCCACTCGAGCACGTGATCCGTTCCCACGACATCCGCAACGCAACCCCACGCGGAGAGCTGGCGCCGGAGGACACGTTGGTTTACCGGCGCCGCGTTGGTGATTAGGACGCGTGTCCCCAAAAGTCCAGCAGGGGGGCGTGAGGATTTGGAGTCGCTGGATCCGGGCGCGGGAAGTCGGAACCAGAAGCGTGCCCCGCCACCGGGAGCCTCCCCGAGACCGATGTCCCCCCCCATCATTCGCACCAATTCCTTGGAGATTGCCAAGCCAAGTCCAGTGCCGCCGTGTTGTCGTGTGGATGGCGAGGCAATCTGGGAGAAGCGTTGGAAAAGCTGTTCCCGCTTGTCGGCGGGAATGCCCGGACCGGTGTCGGTCACGGAGACCACGAGGCCGCCGGCGTCGCGATCCACCTCGACCAGCACGTGGCCGCGATCGGTGAACTTCACCGCATTGCCGACCAAGTTCATCAGAATCTGTCTCACACGCGCACCGTCACCGGTAATCTGCGATGGCAGGTCGCCGACCACGCAAACGGCCAGCTCGATCCCCTTTTCCTCCGCCCTTACCGACATGATGCCGACGACGTCAACCACCACGTCCACGAATCCGTACGGCAGTTGTTGAAGCTCCAGTCGCCCGGCTTCGATCTTCGACAGGTCGAGGATGTCGTTGATGAGTGCGAGCAGGATCTCTCCGGATTGCTTGATGGTCTCCGCGAACTGCCGGTGTTCTTCAGCCAGGTGGCTATTGAGGAGGAGGTCGGTGAAGCCAATCACGCCGTTGAGGGGAGTGCGGATCTCGTGGCTCATGATGGCGAGGAAGTCAGTCTTCGCTCGGTTCGCTGATTCCGCGTCCTCCTTGGCGCGGATAAGCTCCTCCTGAGCCAGCCGTCGTGCGGTGATATCCGCGAACGACACGACGACGCTTTCCACCTGGCCCTCAGAATTCAACACCGCCGAGCGGCTGTTGACCGAGAGCCACTGACGCCGGCCGTCGGCATGACGGATACCGATGACCACATCCTGCTGCGGTTCGCCGGTACGGAAGGTCACCGCGGACGGATAGCTGTCCTGAGCCAGAGGGGTCCCGTCATCTTGGACCACTGACCAAGGCTTCGATTCCCCGTCCTGCTGGAAGAAGTCGCTGCCAACGCTGCCGAGCAGGGTGGCGACCTGTTCGTTGAACGCGGAGACCCGACCGTCGCGCTCGATCAGCAGGACTCCCTCGGTCAGTGAGGCAATGACCATTCGTTGACGTTGTTCACTCGCAATCAGCGCATTTTCAGCGCTCTGGCGGGCGGTGACGTCGACGTCCATGCAGGCAAAGAGCATGGAACCCACCTTGGTAGGCAGGCGAAAAACCGTGGACAGGCAGGTCCCTGGGCGCCCGTCGCGCATTCGGAACGGAAATTCCTGGGGACCGAACTGGCCACCGTTTCGCTTCTGGTCGCGCAGGACCTCCACGAATGCGGCGGCCTGCTGTGGGGTGAAGATAAGCAGGTCCAAAGTGCGTCCAATAGCCTCCTCAGAGGTCCAGCCGAACATGCGCTCCGAGGCCCGGTTCCAGAAGATCACCCGTCCCGCCTCGTCGTACCATTGAACCGCAACGTGAGGCGCCTCGTTGATGCAGGCGCGCAGGCGTTCCTCGCTGGTCCGCAGCGACGATTCGGCTTCAGAACGTTCGAGAGCCACGCTCGCCAGGGACCGCCCGATGTCCATGACCGCGAGCTCCTCAGGCGACGGGAGTCCCGTCTCACGCCGGTACAATGCGAAGGTTCCGAGGACCCGTCCGCCGGTGGAATGAATCGGAAACGACCAGCAGCATTGCAGACCGTGCTCTGCGGCCAGCTTGCCGAAATGCCCCTGCCACAGCGGGTCAGTCGCAATATCCGCAACCAGCACTGGCGTGCCGCGCGCCACGGCGGTTCCGCAGCAGCCGACACCCTCTCCGGCGCGAAGCCCGTCGATCTCGGCGTTGTAGGCGGCTGGTAGCGATGGGGCCGCCGCGACTCGAAGCGTCACACCGTCGTCTTCGAGGCGGAGAATCGAGCCGAGAACTCCGGGGCTGGCGCTTTCGATGAAGCGCATGATCTCCTCCAGGACGTCGCCGACGCCGGCGCCGCTGGCGATCATTCCGAGGATGCGCCCCTGGCCGTCGCGTTGCTCCTGGGCTTGGTTTCTGGCGGTGACATCGCGGGCGACGATTTCCAGGACATCAGATGCGCTCGAACTGTGGAACAAGTGGGAACTGGCTTCGACCGTCACCACTTTTCCCGAGGCGCCGATGATGTCGATGGTCGCAACCTTGATCTCGACGCGGCCTGTTGTGGCAATTTCGCGAAACCGTCCCTGGACCCAGTCGCGATGGCGGGGGGACACGTAATTCAGGACATTGGCCCCAATAATGGAGGTTCGATCATATCCCAGCATCGGCGTGACCGCTGCATTGCAGGACAGGACGGTGCCGTCCAGTCCGAGGGTGAGAATGAGGTCGACGGCGTTTTCGGCGAGGTCGAGATACCGCTTTTCGATCGCCCGTTCTTGTTGAAGGCGCCGCTGGATCGCATCGGTCTGCAACCCAACCGTCCGTCGAAGCTGAAGGTTCCAGAGCCCAGCGGCGGTAATGAGTGCGAGCAGGCTGCCGGCAAGAAAAGTTGCCCTTCGCTCGGTAAACCAGGGGCCCTCCGAGCGGACGGTTACGTCGTCCACGGACCGCAGGTGAAGGATGGCACCCTCCGGATCGAATTCCGAGGATCGGGAGATGTCGAGAACGCCGATCGCCCGAACTTTCGCGCCCTTGCGGAGTTCCACTAACTTGGTTCCAGAGTCCCCGCTGTCATTGAGGATCACATTGAACACGCGACGTTTCGGCTTGAGCGAAACGACTTGAACCAGGTAATCGGTTCTCAGGCGAATCGTTCCCTCGACCTTGCCGACCACCTCCACGAGCTGGGACTCACCATTACGCAGGGTCTCGAAAGATTCGGCGTTTACAAGGATCGGACGCTGCTCGGGGGGCCCCTTTCGAAAGCGTGCGCCGTGCAAGGTGGGAATCCCGATGACGTAGTCTGGATTCTCCCGACTCCTCAGGTTGCGGGACAGATAGGGAAAGCCGACCGCCTCAACCGAATCTCCGACTTTGATGGGGGGCGATCCGGCGGCGATGCAATGAAGCGCATGGGTTCCCGACTGGAGGTAAACCGTTCCATCGCCGAGGACCAGTGTCACGGTTCCCTGGGTTCGAATCTGGCGAACGTCCGTGCGGGTCGGGGAGAATCTCAGGACTTCCGAAAGCGGAGTGGTTGGCAGTGCGAATGGATCGGCCGGACCTGGGGTGAGAATCCGGAGGAATTCAAATCCAGGACAGTGAACGCGGACCCCGAGCAGTCGGTATTGCGTGCCGTAGTTCGACGCGCCGACTCCCCGGACGCTGATCCGCGATCCGAGGCGCAGTTCAGGGGGCGCTTTTCCGCTCGGTCGGACCACCGTGACCGCGACCTCGCCGTAGCCCCAGCCCACGCTGAGGACGGTATGTCCCTCGAAATCCCAAGTTCCAAGCAAGGTTCCGGAGAGCTCGATCCATTGGCTGTCTTCATTACCGCTCAGAACGTCGCCAACCTGTGCGACTCGCGGCTCCGGAAGCGGTCCATGCCCCAGGATCACCTCGTTGGTCACCCCGAGATTCGGGGCGAAACCGCCGGTGACCACGAAACCGCTCAATCGGACCCGGTCGCCGGTTTTTGCTTTGAGTTCGATGCCCAAGCCGTCCACGTAGATGCCCTCCTCGCCATCGAAGAAGAAGTGGTTGTGCCACGAAGAATCCACCAGGGTCATGACGCCCTCGATGGATACTGGGCGTGGATTGACCTCCGCCTGGACGTTAGGAATACGTCGCGCGTCGTGCACCCGCCGGAGGGGCGCGTCTTCGCCGGAAAGCCCAAACATTCCCGCCATTAGCCCGATCACCAACATCAAAGCCAGCGGGCGCAGGAAAGTCCGTGGAGACATCTGTGCCGTCTTTACCTGTCTACGTCGTTGGGTGGAAGCCGGAAAACCATCGGTTCAAGGTTTATTCCAGGCACTTCCGCCCCATTTCACGGGGAGCCCGACTCGGATCTAGTGGACCGCTTGGGTGACGCTGTTCGTCGCGAGCCGCACGTGCATGCCGGTGGTCAGGGAATCGGGCGGATTGAGGATGAGTCGGCTGTTGGGTTCAATGCCTGAGAGCACCTCGACCGTTGCCCCAAGATCTCGTCCGGGGGTGATCCGCCTCATTTCGACGGTCGCGTTGCCATC
>JANXMD010000322.1 GCA_025354845.1 Verrucomicrobiota bacterium
CGAAGACGAGATCGGGCAGCTTCCTGGCGTAACCGGCATCCCAGAGCACGCAGGTTCCAGGACTGAGTTCCACGCCGTCACGGAGGGCGTGCATGGGAAAAGTGGGCGTGCCGCCCGCCACCACCGACGGCACGGGAAGGCCGTCGGATTCCAACCGCTTCCACAATGCCTCAACCGGTGCAAAGGCGGCATCGCACGACGCCTTGCGGGTCGCCGGATCCGGGTCGTGCAAATGACCGTCGTAGGCATGAAGACCGCAGATCTCGAGTCCGGGAAGCGTCGACAGGAGGCGATACAGCGTCTCCGCCAAGGCATCCGGTGCGATGCCGGTGCGGTGCTGCCCCACATCGAGGTCCATCCACGCCCCCACCCGAATCGAAGCCTGCACGGCGGCAGTCGACAGCGCGGTTGCCGAAGCGGGATTGTCGAGCACCGCCGAAACCCGGGTTCCCGGATGCCGAACGGCCAGTTCCACAAGACGGTCCGCATTCGGTCCCACGGGCTGGCAGGCCAGCAGCACGTCGTCCGCTCCCGCCAGCGCGGCCATCTCGACCTCGGCGATGGTGGCGCATTTAACCTTGGTGATCCCCAGCTCGACCTGACGACGCACCAGTTCCGGGAGCTTGTGCGTCTTGATGTGGGGACGCAGCCGAGACGGGTTTCCCGCAATGCGGATCATCGCCGCGAGGTTTCGCTCGATGCGTTCAGGATAGATGAGCAGGGCCGGGGATGGCACTTCCCCTGCATTGCGCACCTCATACCAGGCGGTCTCCATGGGAGGAATCAGACGATCTCGAAAATGACCTCAATTTCCACCGCAATGTTGCCGGGAAGCGGCCCCATGCCGACTGCGCTGCGGGCGCCGATGCCGTGGTCCGGCCCCCAGATCTCGGCGAAAAGCTCACTGCAGCCGTTGATTACCTTGGGATGATCGTAGAAGTCCGCTGCGGTGTTCACCATGCCCAGGATCTTGACGACTCGAGTGACGCGATCCAAGGAACCCAACTGTTCCTTCACCGTGGCGAGAATGGCGAGACCGACCTGCCGTGCTGCCGCCTTGCCCTGCTCCAGCGTGAGATCCTTGCCGACCACCCCTTGAATCAAGGTGCCGTCGGTGCGCAGCGGACCGTGGCCCGAGACATACGCGTGCTGGCCGCTCACCACGAGCGGCTTGTACACGGCCACCGGTTTGGGGGCCTTCGGAAGTTCTAGTTGCAGGTCGCGGAGACGGGCTTCGGCGCTCATGTAATTTTGGTTTCTGAAGGCTTCGTACCACTGCGGTCCTGATCGAGTCGAGCCAGCAGCGCGTCGCCCGCCTCTTTTCCGCGGAGTTCGGCCACCACGCGGAGAACATCGCCACCGCCGGGCCGCTTCGAGGACTCGCGCAGGAACGCGAACAGTCTCCGGGTGGCCGCCACGAACCCCAGTTTCGAGAGCTCGTCACGCCAGCTCAACAGCGCATGGTGGCGAGTTGTGGTATAAGGACGCGACACCGGCACGAAGCCGTGTCTTGCCAGGATTCGTTGGATGGTGCGGGGATCGAAGTACCAGAAGTGGAAAGGGTGCGACAGATGCGCCCACTCGCGGCCATCGAGGGTGAGCCGGACGGCATTGCCATTGGGGACCGCCAGGTGAATGCGCCCACCCGGTCGCAACACGCGAGCCAGTTCTGCCAATTCCACGTTCGGATCGGGGACGTGCTCCAGGCTGTGGCTGAGAATCGCCGCATCAAACGATGCCGCTGGAAGACGGAGATCGGCGAGATTCCCGACGCGGATTTCCACCCCCTGCTCCGCGCCCTTGCGCGATGCCGCTTCACTGAGGTCGGTTCCGAGCACCTCACAGCCACGCGACTTCAGGTAGATGAGGATATCTCCATAGCCCGATCCCACTTCCAGAACGCGCACTCCGCGGCGCCCGTCGATCGGCACATTGATGTCGAACGCCCATTCGGCGATGCGCCCCCCGATCGGCGCGAGCCAGCGGGCGCCGGGCGATGCGCCGAATGGACGGGATCGGCAATCGCGGAGAAAATCCCAGAGCCGCTGCGCCCACGTGCCCCGACGGCGTCCCACGAAGGCATTGTAGCCGGCTGCCTCGGCGTAGTAGCGACCGAGCACCTCGGATTCGGGACGCGGTCGTAGACGCCGCAGTCCGCAATGGCCGCAACGCCAGACGTAGCTGACGCCCCCGGGCGCGTCGGCGTGCGGAATATCGAGAATCGAGGCGCCATCGAGGCCGCCGCAGACGGCGCAGTGAGTGTCAGTCCAGCTCGCGGGCACGGCGGATCATGTCCCGTTCCCATCCCCGAAAATCAAAGGGAATCCCCGACCGTTTCACATCGATTGCCTTGGGAAAGTCTGCCGCCTAGCCTTCCAAGCATGCCTTATCCCCCTGCTACAACGGCCCGCGCCTCGCTTCGCGTTGCCGTGGTGCAGCTGCGATTTCAAAACACGCTCGAGGCAAATCTCCGGCAGCTTCAGGAGGGAATCCGGCGCGCTGCACACCGCGGGGCGGACGTCGTGCTATTTCCCGAATGCGCCACCACCGGATACCCTGTGGATTTTCGTTCACTCGACCGGTCCGCTCTCCGCGACTGCCTGGCTCAGGTCGGCGCGGCCGCGGCAACGCACCGGATTCACGTACTGCTGGGCACTCCGTGGCCCACCGGACGGAAATGGTACAACTCATTGCTCCACTTCGATCGCCAGGGACAAGCCGTGTACCGCTACGATAAGTGCCATCTCACCACGCGGGACCGCACGACCTTTGCGCCGGGGCGTCATCTCGCCCTGTTCGACCTCGATGGCGTCCAGGCCACGGCGATCCTCTGCCACGAACGACGCTTCCCCGAGTTGGTCCGACTGCCGGTGATGGCGGGAGCCCGGCTGATCTTCCATCCCAACGCTGGGCTTGATCCGTTGCCCGTTTCCCGTCGAAAGCGCGGCGGAAGGGATGGAATCGCGGCGCGCGCTTTCGAAAACGCCGTGCCCTATGCCTTTGCCAACTCGGTCGGGCCTCAGGGGGGCGGGCTGTGGTCCGCGGGCGATTCCAAGATCCTCGCCGCCGACGCCACGGTTCTCCGACTCGCCGGCAATACCCGGCCAGAGCTTCTCGTTGCCGACGTCGATCTCACTCAGGCGACCGCCAGCTATGCGCTCGAGGGCATCGCAACACCCCGGTTCCTCACGCCGCTCTGGCGCGAAATGATCCGTCGGGTGAAGCACGAATCCCGCCGCGGGCGCCTTCTCTCCGGCATTCCCGGGTGATCAGCGTCGTTTGCCCGCACTCGGTGACGTGATAGCGTCCACGCATGGCGTACGAATCGTTCCGGGATTGGATTGCCGCGCTGGACCGCGCCGGCGAGCTCACCCGGGTGTCGGGACCGGTCGCGACGGAGCTAGAAATCACCGAACTAGCCGACCGCGAGATGAAGGCGCCGGGCGGAGGCAAGGCGCTGCTGATTGAACAGCCGACGGTGAACGGTGTGATCTCCCCGTTCCCGGTGGCCATCAACACGCTGGGCTCGGCACGGCGTATGGCGATGAGCCTGGGAGCGGAGTCTGTGCAGGCGGTCGCCGACGAGTTGGGCGCGCTGATGAAGGCCAAGCCGCCAACCACTTTCCGTGACGCCATCGCCCTGCTCGTACGTGCGGCGGAACTGCGGCACACACGCCCGCGCCGCGTGAAGGACGGGCCGTGTAAGGAACGCATCCACCGTTTCGAGACTCCACGGTCGCCCACCACCGCTTGGCCGCCGGCGCCGGACTGGACCCGACCTGAAACACTCTCCGCAACGCCGCCAACGCTGCTGAATCTACCGATTCTCAAGTGCTGGCCGCTCGACGGAGGGCGCTTCATCACCCTGCCCTGCGTGGTCACGCAGGATCCTGACACCGGCGAGCGCAACGTCGGGATGTACCGCGTGCAGGTCTATGACGACCACACGACCGGCATGCACTGGCAGCTGCAGAAAGTCGCGGCCCGACACGGGCGCCGCTACTACGAGACCAAGACCCGAATGCCGGTGGCCATCGTCCTCGGCGGCGATCCGTTGTTTCCCTTCGCAGCCACCGCACCACTGCCCGACGGCATCGACGAGTTTCTCCTTGCCGGCTACCTCCGTCGTAAATCGATCGATTTGGTGAAGTGCGAGACGAACGATCTGGAGGTCCCCGCCAACGCCGACTTCATCATCGAAGGGTACATCGACCCGGGCGAACCGCTGCGCGACGAGGGCCCGTTCGGCGACCACACCGGCTATTACACGCTCCCCGAGCCGTACCCGGTTTTTCACGTCACCGCGATCACCCATCGGAACGATGCCATCTACCCCGCCACGGTGGTTGGCATTCCACCAATGGAAGACTTCTACATTGGCGCCGCCTCAGTCCAACTGTTCTTACCAATGTTCCAGATGAACTTCCCGGAGATCATCGACATCGCGCTCCCGGCGGAAGGCGTCTTTCACAACCTGGTGGTGGTAAGCATCCGCAAGACCTATCCGATGCAGGCCTACAAGATCATGCACGGCCTGTGGGGCATGGGTCAGATGATGTTCACCAAGTACATTGTAGTGGTGGATGACGATGTCGACATCCACAACACCAGCCAGGTGCTCTTCCGACTCTGCGCGAACACCGATCCGGGTCGCGACACGCTGCTCACGCGGGGACCCGCCGATGTGCTGGATCACGCCACCGCCGACATCGCCATCGGAGGCAAGCTCGGCTTCGACGCCACGAGGAAGCTCGCGGGCGAAGGATTCAAGCGCACCTGGCCGCCACTGATTCGCATGGACCCCGCGGTCAAGGCGAAGATGGACAGCGTGCGAGGGCACCGCGGCCCAAGTTGATTCCAGCGGCTGCCCAATGTCGGGATCCACCGGTCGAAACAGGAAACAGGAAACGGGCACCCATTCGCCCCACGAATGGATGCCAGGCAATGCATGCGGGAAATGCATTGGACCTGTGGGCGGAGCCCAATAGGATTTGGCCGCTCTGAGGCCTCCACCGCCTTGGAACCATCCAACTCGAACAACAGGTGGCCACCGACGGAATTGCCGTGGTGCGTCGTTCGTCGGTGTCCCTCAGTTCCGTGGCCGTCCGGCCTGCGGACCCTTTGTCTCACGTTCCGGTCACACTCATTCATTTCTTCGGCTCATGTCCCAAATCCATCTCATTGGCGGTGAAAAAGGCGGCGTCGGCAAATCCGTGGTTGCCCGCGTGGTTGCCCAGTACCTGATCGACCACGAAATCCCGTTTCTCGGTTTCGACACCGATCGTTCCCACGGCTCCCTGCTCCGGTTCTACAGCGACTACGCGTCTCCTGTGGTTGTCGACCGCTTTGAAAGTCTCGATGCCATCGTCGAGGCCGCGAGTGAGCATCCTGAAAAACGGATCCTCGTGGACCTTGCCGCCCAGACGCACGAGCCGCTGGCCCGATGGATGGATGAATCAGGGGTGCTGGAGATGGCCTCTGAACTCGGCATCACCTTGAACTACTGGCACGTGATGGATTCCGGCCGCGACTCGGTGGATCTGCTCAAGAAGCTCTTCGATCGCTTCGGATCACGACTGAACTACGTGCTGGTGCTCAATCAACTTCGCGGCGAGAGCTTCGACATCCTCGATCAATCCGGCGAACGCGGGCGCGCTGTCGAGTTGAACGCGCGGATCCTCACCCTGCGCAAGCTCCACGACACCGTACTCACCAAAATCGACGCCGGAAGCACCAGCTTCTGGGCTGCCAAGAACCGGAGCGAATCGAATGTCAACGGACTCGGCCTGCTCGAACGTCAGCGCGTCAAGATCTGGCTCCGTCACGCCTACGAGCAACTCGATGGCGCCGGACTCTGACCTCCAGTTACTTGGTCATGGCGGGGCGGGGGCGGGGTTTGTGCAGGGCGAAAACGTCAGTCTGGTGCCGCAATCCTGATTTCGATCCCGACCCGCCCGACCCGCCATACACCGGGCTATTCAGCCGGTCGGAGGCACGGCCCGTTTTCACTTCCTCGGTGAGATCGGCCACCGACTGCAGCACTCGCGTCGGTTGGTACACGTAATCGCTGAGCCCCTCGAGTTGAGTCGATCCGCTCAGCACGAGGAACGACTGCATTCCCGCCTCCATCGCACCGCGAATGTCGGTCTCCATCGTGTCACCGATCATCACCACCTGCTCCGGTTCACCCAAGGAGAGCTCGGCCAGTTTGCGCCGCGCACGATGGAACATGTAGCCATTCGGCTTGCCGAGAAAGTAGGCGTGGCGACCGGTGCTGGCCTCGAGGAAGGCTGCCGTGGATCCAGCACCAGGCCGGGTGCGATCCGACGACACCGGGCACCAGTTGTCGGGATTCGTCGCCAGCAATCGGGCTCCCTTCTCGATGCACTCGTGGGCTTTCACCAGCTTTTCCATCGTGGTCACTCCCTCGCCGACCACCACGTAACGAGGTCGTATGCCGTCATTCGGTATCTTGCGTTCGTGGAGCGCGGTCAGCAGCCCGCCTTCACCAATGACAAACACCGTGCAGTCGGGGTCTGTCTCGCTGAGGAAATCGGCCGTGTTGAGCGCCGAAGTGTAGAAGTGCCGGGCCGACAATCCGTGAATTCCAAGGTGCTTGAGCCGGACCGCGAGATCTTCGGGTGTCGGCGCGGAATTGTTGGTGAGAAAGAGGAACGGAGTTCCGGTGCTGGTCAGCGCCTGCACGAAGTCGGCGGCGCCTGGGATGAGCTGATTTTCACGGTAGATCACACCGTCCATGTCGATAAGGTATCCGGTTTTCATGAAGTGGGGTTCATGCAGTCGCAATCGTTCGAAACGAATTTCGAACTCGGTCCCACAAGCAGAAGTCCTGCCGACCCGCCGGCTCATCGTTGAAACCGGTCCCGAATCCCTGAATTGGGATCTCTCACCTGTTATGCGATCGGGGATTGCCCTCAAGATGACCAGAAAGCGCCAAAAACTGCGGGTATTTCAACGCCGCTTGGTTCCTTAGCATGCGAAAACTCCTCCGAAGCCCTAGGGCCACGGAGGAGTTGGGAAACAAACGGTGTGGAGGAACGCCCGATCAGCGATGATGAAAACCGCCGCGAAAAACCGGGCCGCCCACATGAACGCCGCCACCGTGAAACCGGCCCCCAAAACCAAGGTTCACCGAGATGCCCGGGCGCCAGCCGTATCCAGAATACGGATAGCCGTAACCGTAGTAGTAGGGACCGCCGTAGTACTCAGTCACTACCGGCGACGTGTACACCACCGTGGGCGAAGGCTGAACGTAGGTCACCGCCGGTTGCACGATCGTCGTGGTGGTCGTTGCCGCAGGGGCGGCCCCGCCCGGATACGCGGTCTGTCCGGGAGTGGGCGCGGTACCCACAGACGCGGCGAGCGCCGGAGCCGCGGGGGCGGGCGTCGCCGCCACTTCAGGTCTGGCGGTCAGCATCGCGCTCACCACCCGATCCGTGACACCTTCGCCACGGAGATAAACGATGTCCTCGGCATTTAGTTCGTAGGCGGAGGAGGCCTGCTTGACGTAGGCGACGATCGTCTCGTCTCCCACCTTGGCGCGCGACAACTTGAGCACTTCGTTCGCCGCGAAGCTGAGGTGGGTGGACTTCGCCGTAGCCGTCGCCGCCGTCGTCGCGGTGGCGGTTTCCGCC
>JANXMD010000455.1 GCA_025354845.1 Verrucomicrobiota bacterium
CTGGTGGCCTCGTCGAGAATTAGAATCCGCGGCTCCGCCACCATCGCCCGGGTGAAGGTGATCAACTGCCGCTCCCCCGCGCTCAAGGTGCCGCCGCGCTCGCCGATTTTCGTCTGATACCCGTCCGTCAGACGACGGATCACGGGATCGGCCCCGAGTCGTTCCGCCGCGGCGATGACCTCTGCATCGGTCGCCGAGGGACGGCCAAACTTGAGATTCTCCATCACCGTTCCCGTGAAGAGGAAGTTCTCCTGGGTGACAATGCCGAGCTGCGCGTGGAGCGATTCCAGCGTGTGAACCCCGATGTCGCATCCATCCACCCGGATGCGTCCCGACTGCGGTTCGTAGAAGCGGGCGAGCAAACTCACGATGCTGGTCTTGCCGGAACCGGTGTGTCCTACCAGGGCCACCGTCGAACCAGCGGGCACCTCGAAGTCGATGTCCTGAAGCACCCAGCGATCCGCCGGCGTGGGGTCGTAACGGAAGCCGACGGCCTCGAAGCGCACCGCGCCCTCGACCCGCGGGAGACTTCCCGCCTCGGGGCGATCGCGCACCTGGGGTTCGGTGTCGAGCAAGGCGAAGATCCGCTCGGCGCTTGCGGCGGCCGAGAGCATGGTGTTGTAGAGCTCGCTCATCACCTGCACCGGGCCAAAGAACATCCCCAGATACAGAACGAACGCTGCAAGCGCACCCAAAGTCATGCGCCCGTCCAGGACACGACTGCCGCCATAGCCCAGCACGATCGCCGTGGCGGCACCCGCCATCAGACCCACCAGCGGCATGTAGGTGTGGAAGATTCGCGACGACCCCACCCAGCGATCGGCGTAGTCCTGATGCATGCCGGTAAAACGCTTCAGGTTTTCCGTCTCACGTCCCAAGGCCTGCACCACGCGCACGCCGGAAATGTTCTCCGCCGTGGCCGCCGTGAGTCGCGACATCGTGCCGCGGAGTTTCCGATACGCCTCGCGTCCCCGGACATGAAACCAAGCCGTGGCCACCGCCAGCGGCGGCAGCACTCCACAGACCGCCAAACACAATCGCCAGTCGTAGTGCATCAGCACCGCCACCACGCCAAGGAGTGTGAGCAGACTGGAAAGTAGTTGCGTCGCTCCCCAGGTCAGAATGCGGTCGAGCGAATCGATGTCGCTGTCGGCACGGGCCAGGATGCGTCCCTGGTGGGTGCGGTCGAAGTAGTTCAGCGAAAGCCGTTGGATGTGATCAAACACCGCGAGACGCAGGTCGTTCATGGCCCCCTGCCCCAACGTGATCGCCGACCGCACCTGCGCCACGGTGAGCGCCCAGCCTAGCAGGAGGTTGGCCAGGTAGATCCCGCTCACCAGCGCGATGCCGAGCACGGCATCCCGTGGCTTGTCCCAGTGCGTGAGATGCCGGTCGATGCCGACCTGAATGAGGCGCGGCCCCGCCAGCGACGACACAGTCGCCAGCACCGTCAGGCTCAAATTGAGGAGGAACTGGCGCCGATAAGGGCGGGTGTACCGAAAGAGCCGTTGGAACAGGCCGCCGGTCATCCGCGAT
>JANXMD010000358.1 GCA_025354845.1 Verrucomicrobiota bacterium
CCGGCCTTCTTGACCGCCTCCACCACCGGCTCAATCCCGCGCTTCCAGCCGCCGCCCCGATACCTGCCGGCGAGGGTCGAGTCGCCCCCGCCGCGGATCCACAGATCTCCCTCGAGGCGTCCCGCGGGATCCAGCGGTGCCGTGGTGAGCAGACGCGTGACCGCCTGATCGTTGGTGCCCAATTGATCCAAGGCCAACGCCCCGGTAAACAGCTTGGTATTGGATGCCGGCACGAAGAGGCGTGAGGCGTTGGTGGCAAACCACACCTTGCCCGAGGCCAACGACACCACCTCGATTCCCCAATCGGCGCCGGGTGCCCGACTCGCCGCCAGCCGGGCGGCGAGCCGGGATTGAAGTTCGCTCAGGGTCGATGGCGGCGCCTCGTCGGCGGCCCCCAAAGCCATCGCACCGCCCAGCCCCAACACCCACGCCACCTGGATCAGCAGTCGGAAAAATCGCATCGGATTCGGAAAAGACTTTTGCCAATCGGCCCGCGCCGCAATAGAGGAATCGCCAGTGCATCCTCTCGACTACCCAGACCGCCACTTCGTGCGGGCCGCCGAGGGGTGGCTGGAACTTGGGGATTCCGTCGAAGCCGCGCGCGAACTTCGCCTGGTTTCACGCGAAGGCGCCGGACATCCGGACGTCCTCGAACTCCGCTGGCGGCTGCACGCGTTGAAGGGCCAGTGGGACGATGCCCTAACGGTCGCCGAGGAGGTCACGGCGGCGGCACCGGATCGAGCCTCCGGCTGGATCCATCGTTCGTACTGCCTGCACGAGTTGAATCGCACCCGGGAAGCTTGGGAACTGCTGCTCGACAAGGTGCGCGACTTCCCGAAGGAATCGATCATCCCCTACAATCTAGCCTGCTACGCCTGCCGAATGGGCGAGCTCACCGCCGCCAAGGAATGGCTGCGCAAGGCAGCCAAACTCCGCACTCGCGAAGAGATCCGGAGCATGGCCTTCGGGGATCCGGATCTGGAGCCGATCCGCGACTTCGTGAAGACGCTTTGAGACACGGATTGCACGGATTTTCACGGACGGGGACCTCAACGGATCCCGGCATCAATCCATTTGGCTCTTTCCGTGAAAATCCGTGAAATCCGTGTCGAAAGCGCAGCTCAGGGCTGGCTGGTGATCTTGCGCCAGTCCACGTCGAGCTTCTCGGCGTAGGTGGCCAATGCGCGTTCGTGGAGAATCAATACCGCCCGCGCCACGCTCGAATCGTCGGCTCGGCCCATGAAGCCCATCGAGTCGGGAATCAGGTCCATCTTGCGATGCGCATAAGTTAGCGCAAACACGGCCGCTGCCAGAGCATGATACGGCAATTCCTTGTAGGCGCCCTCAGCAACATCCTCGACCACGGCGGCGAGGAACTCCAACTGATCGATCAGGTGCGGAAACTGCGGCGCGTGGATCTGGGCGAACTCCACCTTCCACATCGGGAGGCTGCGCAGAACCTTTTCGACCAGTGCGGGGGTCACCTGAGCGGCACCATGAGTCACGAAGTTGGCGATTTCTGACATGGACCCGATCCTAGCGGCTCCGCGGCGGGCCCACAACTCGCAAGGCGTTTGTTTTCGGTGACGGTCCCTGATTCGATGGGGACGCATGAAGTCCGCCGCCCGATTCGCCGTGGTTCTCGTCACGACCCCCAATCTCCGGGTGGCCCGAAAGCTCGCTGGCGCCGTGCTCGACGCCCGTCTCGCCGCGTGCGCCAACCTCGTACCGGGCCTGGAGTCCCATTACGTCTGGCAGGGCAAGCGCGAGCGCACCCGCGAGGTCCTCACGGTGATGAAAACCACCCGAAAGCAACTCGCCGCCCTTGAAGCCCTGGTAGTCGAACTCCACCCCTACGACACTCCGGAGTTCCTCACGCTGACCCTGTCGCAGGGCAACGCTCGCTACCTGAAGTGGATCACCGAGTCCGTCGGGATGACACGATCCAGTCCGGTACCGGCCGCAAAAACCCGAAAGCTACGGCGCGTCCGCGTGGGATGAGGGGGTTGAATCGATCCGCCCTTGGTTCACCACACCTCCACCGGACCCTTGGGAACGGGGATGGCATTGCGGATCACGGGTCCGGCGGCGGACGGCTCCTGCATGAAGGAGGGGATCATGTCGGGCTGACGAAACCGGGGTAGCAGCTCGCCCGCGTCATCGCAGAATTGCGTGCGCCAGCGGAGGAAGTTGGCGAGAATTTCCTGATAATGGGCGCGTGACGTGAGCT